>NZ_JBNNPF010000041.1:0-71402 GCF_050275515.1 Streptomyces sp. NPDC004126
CAGCCCTTGCCGACGTCGCCGTAACCGCACACGACCGCGACCTTGCCGCCGATCAGCACGTCGGTGGCACGGTTGATGCCGTCGATCAGCGAGTGCCGGCAGCCGTACTTGTTGTCGAACTTCGACTTCGTCACGGCGTCGTTCACGTTGATCGCCGGGAAGAGCAGGGTGCCCTCGGCCATCATCTCGTAGAGGCGGTGGACGCCGGTGGTGGTCTCCTCGGTCACGCCGCGGATCTCGGACGCGAGCTGCGTCCACTTCTGCGGGGACTCGGCCAGGGTGCGGTTGAGGAGCGTGAGGATGTACGCGTACTCCTCGGAGTCCGCGGTGGACGGGTCCGGGGCCGCGCCGGCCTTCTCGAACTCGACGCCCTTGTGGACGAGGAGGGTGGCGTCACCACCGTCGTCGAGGATCATGTTCGGGCCGCCGGTGGGGGTGTTCGGCCAGGTCAGCGCCTGCTCCGTGCACCACCAGTACTCCTCCAGCGTCTCGCCCTTCCAGGCGAAGACGGGGACGCCCTGCGGGTTCTCCGGGGTGCCGTTCGGGCCGACCGCGATGGCGGCGGCGGCGTGGTCCTGGGTGGAGAAGATGTTGCAGGAGGCCCAGCGGACGTCGGCGCCGAGGGCGACGAGGGTCTCGATCAGCACGGCGGTCTGGACCGTCATGTGCAGGGAGCCGGTGACGCGGGCTCCGGCCAGCGGCCGCGCCTCGGCGTACTCCTTGCGGATCGACATCAGACCCGGCATCTCGTGCTCGGCCAGGGTGATCTCCTTGCGGCCGAAGGCGGCAAGGGAAAGGTCGGCGACCTTGAAGTCCATGGGTGCTGCTCCTCATGGTTCGAGAGGTGGGTACGGCTGGGCCGTGCACGGGGCTGGCCGGTGCACTGAGCACAGTCCGTCGCGGGGCCCTCTCTCCCCTCGGCCGGTCACGAGGACCGCCCGACCGCCATCAGCAGCGACGCCTGACACTGATGACGAATCTACACCGGTCGGCGCATCGGACCCCAGTGGGGACGGGAAGAAGTCGCGCCTCGTTTTCAGGCCGTCCGGCGGGATGTTCGGGGCCTTTCGGACTTTTGATCCACCCCTTATCTGTTGCAGGATGCCGGTGGATGGGTTCGTACGCGATCTCGCGGACCAATGGCGTGAAGGAGACTCAAGTGACCAGTCCAGCCGGCCCTCCCGGTGACCCTGCGAGTGGGCGGAAGCGTCTGAAGCTGCTCGCCGTCACGGCGTGCCCCACGGGGATCGCGCACACCTACATGGCCGCCGAGAAGCTGACGCAGGCCGCGGCCGAGCTCGGCGTGGACATGAAGGTGGAGACCCAGGGCTCGATCGGGGCCGAGAACGTGCTCTCTGACAACGATGTCAGAGAGGCGGACGGGATCATCATCGCCGCCGACAAGGAGGTCGACCGCGAGCGCTTCGCCGGCAAGCGGGTGCTGTCCACCGGCGTCGCCGACGGCATCCACAGGCCGAAGGAGCTGATCGAGGGGGTGCGGAGCGCGCCGGTGCAGACGGGCACGGCCCCGGCGGGCGGCGCCGCCGGCGGCAGCGGCGGCGGCAAGGAGCGGAGCCTCGCGTACAAGGCGCTGATGAACGGCGTCTCGTACATGATCCCCTTCGTGGTGGTCGGCGGTCTGCTGATCGCCATCGCGCTGGCACTGGGCGGCCACGCCACGGCCGAGGGGTACGCGGTCACCCCGGGCACCTTCTGGGACCACGTGTTCCAGATCGGCGTCCTGGGCTTCACGCTGATGATCCCGATCCTGTCCGGCTACATCGCGTACGCCATCGGCGACCGGCCGGCACTGGTCCCCGGCATGATCGGCGGCTTCATCGCGAACACGGGCACGCTGTACGACTCGAAGTCGGGCGCCGGCTTCATCGGCGCGATCGTGACGGGCTTCCTGGCGGGCTACCTGGTCCTGTGGATCAAGAAGGTCAAGGTCCCCAAGGTCGTCCAGCCGATCATGCCGATCATCGTGATCCCGATCGTGGCCACGACGGCGCTCGGCCTGTTCTTCATCTACGTCATCGGCAAGCCGATCTCCTGGGTGTTCGAGAGCCTGACCTCCTGGCTGTCGGGTATGACCGGCACCAGCGCGATCCTGCTCGGCGCGCTGCTCGGCCTGATGATCGCCTTCGACATGGGCGGCCCGGTCAACAAGACGGCGTTCCTCTTCGGTACGGGCCTCATCGCGTCCGGGAACTACGCGGTCATGGGCATGTGCGCGGCGGCCATCCCGGTGATGCCGCTCGGCCAGGGCCTGGCGACGGTGCTGCGCCGCAAGCTGTACTCGGAGCAGGAGCGCGACACGGGCATGGCCGCGCTGTTCATGGGCATGTTCGGCATCTCGGAGGGCGCCATCCCGTTCGCGGCGGCGCGGCCGGCGATCGTGATCCCGGCGAACATGCTGGGCGGTGCGGTGGCGGGTGCGGTCGCCGGTGTGGCGGGCGTGGGCGACCACGTCCCGCACGGTGGGCCGGTCGTGGCCGCGCTGGGTGCGATCAGCGGCTGGGCGTGGTTCCTGATCGCGATCGCCATCGGCACGGTGGTGACGGCGCTGACGACGAACGCCCTGATCGAGATCAAGGTGCGCCGGGCCGTGCAGGCAGCGGCCGCCGGGGCCGCGCCCGCCGGGGCCGCGGCGGCGGAGCCGGTGCTCGCCGGCGTGGGTGCGGCTGCGGCTGCGGGTGCGGCTGCGGGTCCGGTGACCGGCGAAGGTGCCGGCGGGACCGCCCTGCGGGTGCTGGCGGACCCGGTGCCCGCGGGCGGCGCCGGTGCGGAGGCCGGGCCGGAGGTGTTGTCCGGGTACCTCACCGCGCGGACGGTCAGGACGGAGCTGGCCTCGGACACCAAGGAGGCCGCGATCCGGGAGATGGCCGAGATGCTGGCGTCCACCGGGAACGTCCGGGACGTGGACGAGCTCGTACGGGTGGCCCTCGCCCGGGAGGCGCAGGGCACGACGGGACTGGGCGAGTCGATCGCGATCCCGCACGCCAAGACGGACGCGGTGGTCCGCCCCACGGTCGGCTTCGCCCGGTCCTCGGAGGGCATCGAGTGGGGCGCGCTGGACGGTACGAAGGCCCGTCTGGTCTTCATGATCTCGGTGCCGGAGGCCGCCGCGGGCGACGAGCACCTGCGGATCCTGGCCCTGCTGTCGCGGAAGCTGATGGACGCGGACTTCCGCGAGCGGCTCCTGTCCGCGCCGGACGGGCCGGCCGTCCTGGAGGTGCTGAGCGAGATCCGGTAGCCCCGGCTCCCGCCCGTACGTACGAAGGCCCCCGCAGCCGGTGAGCTGCGGGGGCCTTCGCGCGTCGGGGGCCGGTCAGCGGCCGTCGGCCTTGGCGGCCTCGGGGTTGTAGATGTCCGGCTCCAGGTAGATCACGCGGGCGATCGGGACGGAGGCGCGGATGCGGGCCTCGGCGGCGTTGATGGCGTTGGCCACCTCGGTCGCGGTGTCGTCGTGCTGGACGGCGATCTTGGCGGCGACGAGGAGTTCCTCGGGGCCCAGGTGCAGGGTGCGCATGTGGATGACGCCGGTGACGGTGTCGCCGTCGACGAGCGCGGCCTTGATCTTCTCGACCTCGGCGGTGCCGGCGGCCTCGCCGAGCAGCAGGGACTTGGTCTCCAGGGCCAGGACGACGGCGATGACGATCAGCAGGACGCCGATGCAGAGGGTGCCGATGCCGTCCCAGACGCCGTTGCCGGTGAGCAGGGCGAGGCCGACGCCGCCGAGGGCGAGGACCAGGCCGACGAGCGCGCCGAGGTCCTCCAGCAGGACGACGGGCAGCTCGGGGGCCTTGGCGCTCTTGATGAACTGCTTCCAGCTCTGGCTGCCGCGGCTCTCGTTGGACTCCTTGATCGCGGTGCGGAAGGAGAAGCCCTCCGCGACGATCGCGAAGACGAGGACGCCGACGGGCCAGTACCAGGCCTCGATCTCGTGCGGGTCGTGGATCTTCTCGTAGCCCTCGTAGATGGCGAACATGCCGCCGACGGTGAAGAGCACGATGGAGACGAGGAAGGCGTAGATGTAGCGCTCGCGCCCGTACCCGAAGGGGTGCTGGGGGGTGGCCTCGCGCTGGGCCTTCTTCCCGCCGAGGAGGAGCAGGCCCTGGTTTCCGGAGTCGGCGACCGAGTGGACGCTTTCCGCGAGCATCGACGAGGAGCCGCTGAAGAGGAATGCCACGAACTTGGCTACAGCGATGGCGAGGTTGGCGGCGAGTGCCGCCACGATCGCCTTGGTACCGCCCGACGCGCTCATGGTTGCTGGGTGTCCTTCCTGGCCACTGACTACGGCCGCACATTGTTGCAGCTACGGGTGCGGCCGACGCTACGTCAGAGGACCACGGTGGCCCGGAAGACGGTGCCCGTACCGGACAGTTCGGTCTTTTCGCCCGCGGGGACGAAGACCGACTCGCCGGGGGCGAGGGCCAGTTCGCCGACGCGGGGGGCGCCGGCCGTGCAGAGCAGGATCTGCGGGGTGCCGTCCGGAAGGGCGCGGGGGGCGCCGCCGGGGGCCAGGACGTGCCGGGAGAGCCTGAATTCGTCGATCGGGGTCTCGTAGACCTCCTCGCCGTCGCCCTCGGGACGCAGGACGCCCGGGGCGCTCGGCTCGAAGATGACGACCTTGAGCAGCTCGGGGACGTCCACGTGCTTGGGCGTCAGCCCGCAGCGCAGCACGTTGTCCGAGTTGGCCATCAGCTCGACGCCGAGGCCGTCGAGGTAGGCGTGCGGGATGCCGGCGCCGAGGAACATGGCCTCGCCGGGCTGGAGCCGCACGTGGTTGAGGAGCATGGCCGCGATGACGCCCGGGTCGCCCGGGTAGTCGTGGACGAGGCCCGCGTACGCCTCGTACGGGCCGCCGAGGCGCTCGGCGGCGGCCGCGGCCTCGGCGACCGTACGGGCCATCTCCCCGCGGTCGGCGGTGAGGACGGCGGTGAGGACCTCCCGCAGGGCCGCCTCCTCGGGGTGGGCGCGCAGCAGGTCCACGTACGGCTTGAGGGAGTCGACGCCGAGGCCTTCGAGGAGGTCCGCGGCCTCCGCCGGCGGGCGGAAGCCGCACAGGCCGTCGAAGGGGGTGAGCGCGCAGATCAGCTCGGGCTTGTGGTTGGCGTCCTTGTAGTTGCGGTGGCCCGCGTCGATCGGGACGCCGCGCCGCTCCTCGTCCTCGAACCCGGCGCGGGCCTGGGCGAGGTCGGGGTGGACCTGGAGGGAGAGGGGGGCGCCGGCGGCGAGGATCTTGAGGAGGAAGGGCAGGCGGGGGCCGAACCTGGCGACGGCGGCGGCTCCGAGCTCACCCTCCGGGTCGGCGTCGATGACGGCCGCCAGGGTGGTCTCGCCGGCTCCGCGGTCGAGGCGGGAGGGGGCGCCGGGGTGGGCGCCCATCCACATCTCGGCCTGGGGCTCACCGGTCGGCTCGACTCCGAGGAGGGCCGGGATCGCGGTGGTGGATCCCCACGCGTAGGGGCGGATCGTGTTGGTGAGGCGGTCCATCGTCGTCGTCTTCCTGGATCTGGATGTGGTGCGGGCACGGGTGTGTGCCTAGCTGTGTCCCCGGGTCGCCAGCGCCAGGTAGGCGGTGGCGAAGTCGGTGACGGCGAGGAGTTCGGCGAGCTGTTCCAGCTCGCCGCCCTCCTCCGGTTCGAGCTCGCTGATGGCCGTGTCGTGGCTGAGGGCGAGCTCGCGCGCGGCCGGGGCGGCGCTGAGCCCGCCCGTCGGCCGGTCGCGCAGCAGGACGATGCGGGCGCGCAGGGCCTGGGGCTCCTCCACGCGGTCCCGGAAGAAGTCGTCCGGGTCGGCTCCGGCGGCGAAGGCCCCGGCGAGCAGCACCCCGTGCGCGGGCAGCGCCTCGGGCAGGGTTGCGGAGAGCGCGGGGCGGCCGGCCAGTTCGGCGAGGGTCGCGGCGAAGCGGCGGCCGGCGGGGCCGGCGCCCTCTCCCTCGCTCCAGATGAGGGGGAGCGAGTCGGCCAGTTCGGCTGCGAGGGTCTTGGCCGGGTTGGAGTAGGTGGCGATGGCCGGGCCGCAGCGCTCGGCGGTCCGGTCGAGCCGGTCGGCGACGCGCTGGAGGGCGTCGGGGGCGGCGCTGATCAGGCCGACCTTGTCGAGGAGGACCAGCAGCGGGGTCAGCAGGGCCCAGAGGGCTCCGGGACCGGCCGCGGCGGACTCGTCGTACTCCTGGTACGGGGCCTTGGCCATCGGAACGAGGACCCCGTGCGCGCCGCTGACCGCCTCGCCCAGCGGTGAGCGCTCGGGGGCGACGGCGACCACGGCGCAGCCGCGCCGGTAGGCCTGCTCGGCGAGGGCCGCGAGGCCGGGCTCGGTGCCGTCGGTGGTGGCGATGAGGAGCAGGTCCACGGGTCCCGCCCAGCCGGGCAGGTTCCAGCGCAGCGCCCCGGCGGCGTGCGCGACGCCGGTGGGGTGCAGGCGGGTGACCGGGGCGGAGGCTCCGGCGAGGGCGCCGAGCAGGTCGGCGACGCCGGTGGCGGCGGTGCCGGGGCCGGCGATCAGGACGGAGCGGGGGCGCCCGTCGGGGCGCAGGTCCGCGAGTCCGGCCTCGGTGGCGTGCCGGGCCGCGGTGCGGACTCTGGCCCCGGCCTCGGCGGCGCCGCGGAGCAGGCCGCGGCGGTCGGCACGGGCGAGATCGTCCGGTGCGTCGAGGAGTGACTCGTCGAGCATGGGGGCCTCCGGCGGTGTTGACGGATCCAGGCTGGTCGAGCGGTGGGGAACGGGGCCGGTCAGGCGGGGCGGCGGGCCTCGTCCACGAGGAGGACCGGGATGCCGTCGCGGACCGGGTACGCGAGACCGCAGTCCTGGCCGGTGCAGATCAGCTCGGGGGCGGTCTCGTCCGCCGACTCGTCCCGGAGGGGGGCGTGGCAGGCGGGGCAGGCGAGGATCTCCAGCAGGCCGGCTTCGAGCGGCATGGGCGGTTCCCTTCGGGGATGCGGATCGCTTATCGCGGATTGGGCGAGGTCAGCGTACCGCCGAGTCACCTGCGGTGCGGCTTGAAGGGGGTCGGGCGTTGCCCGGCAGCCTGACCGCCCTGTCGGGCGGGGACCCGGTATCGGGTGCGGCGCCTCCCCCGGACTCCGTCCGGGGGGACCCCCAGGGGGCTCTGCCCCCGAGCCCCCGCGCCTCAAACTCCCCAAGCTACCGCTGGGAGGTGCCCCCAGGCGGGGCTGATTTTGGCCCGGCGGGGCCGGTGGTGCCCCGCCGGGTCAGGGGTCAGGCGCGGACGAGGGTGAGGACCTCGTCGCGGATCTTGGTCAGGGTGGCCTCGTCGCGGGCCTCCACGTTGAGGCGCAGGAGCGGCTCGGTGTTGGAGGGGCGGAGGTTGAACCACCAGTCGGCGGCGGAGACCGTGAGGCCGTCCAGCTCGTCGAAGGTGATGCCGTCCTGGCCGGCGTAGGCGGCCTTGACCTCGGCGGTGCGGGCGGCCTGGTCGGCGACGGTGGAGTTGATCTCGCCCGAGCCGACGTAGCGGTCGTACTCCGCGACGAGGGCGGAGAGGGTGCCCTCCTGGCCGCCGAGGGCCGCGAGGACGTGGAGCGCGGCGAGCATGCCCGTGTCCGCGTTCCAGAAGTCCTTGAAGTAGTAGTGCGCGGAGTGCTCGCCGCCGAAGATGGCGCCGGTGGTGGCCATCTCCTGCTTGATGAACGAGTGGCCGACGCGGGTGCGGACCGGGGTGCCGCCGTTCTCGCGGACGACCTCCGGGACCGACCACGAGGTGATCAGGTTGTGGATGATCGTGCCGGAGCCGCCGTTGCGGGCCAGCTCGCGGGCCGCGACCAGGGCGGTGATGGCGGACGGGGAGACGCCCTCGCCGCGCTCGTCGACGACGAAGCAGCGGTCGGCGTCGCCGTCGAAGGCGAGGCCCAGGTCGGCGCCCTCGGCGAGCACGCGGGCCTGCAGGTCCACGATGTTCTTCGGGTCGAGGGGGTTGGCCTCGTGGTTCGGGAAGGTCCCGTCCAGCTCGAAGTACATGGGGACGAGGTCCAGCGGGAGGCCCTCGAAGACGGTGGGGACGGTGTGGCCGCCCATGCCGTTGCCCGCGTCGACGACGACCTTCAGCGGGCGGATGGCCGTCAGGTCGACCAGGGACTTCAGGTGCTCGGCGTAGCCGGCCAGGGTGTCCTGCTCGGTGATGGTGCCCGGGACGGTGCCGGCGGGGATCTCCGGGGCGCCCTCGTCGGTCCACTTCTCGGCGAGCTCGCGGATGGTGGCGAGGCCGGTGTCCTGGCCCACGGGCGCGGCGCCGGCGCGGCACAGCTTGATGCCGTTGTACTGGGCCGGGTTGTGCGAGGCGGTGAACATGGCGCCGGGCAGGTCCAGCTTGCCGGAGGCGTAGTACAGCTGGTCGGTGGAGCACAGGCCGATCAGGGTGACGTCGACGCCGCGGGCGGCCGCGCCCCGGGCGAAGGCGGCGGACAGGCCGGGCGAGGAGGGCCGCATGTCGTGGCCGATCACGATCGCCGTGGCGCCGGTGACCTCGACGAACGCAGCACCGAACAGTTCGGCCAGGGGCTCGTCCCACTCGTCGGGTACGACGCCGCGTACGTCGTACGCCTTGACGATGTTCGAAAGATCTGCGGCCACTGCCTGCCCTCCTGAGGGATCTGTGCGGTGGAGCAAACCTACCTTGTACGCAGAGCGGCTTTTCAGACGATCCGTACGTCAGGAATCGGGCGAACGGAGGACGCGCAGGTGTCCGCGACGGGTCTCGCCGGCCACCGGGGCACCCGGTCCGGAACCGCCGGCCTCGGCCGCGCGCTCGGGCGGACGGGCGGCCTCGCGGACCGCGTTGGCCAGGGCTTCGAGGTCGTCCCCGCTGGGGCGGGACGGGCCGGAACCGGCCGACAGGCGCACGACTTCCCAGCCGCGCGGGGCGGTCAGGCGCTCGGAGTGCTCGGCGCACAGGTCATAGCAGTGGGGTTCGGCGTAGGTGGCGAGCGGGCCGAGAACTGCGGTCGAGTCGGCGTAGACGTACGTCAGTGTGGCGACGGCAGGGCGGCCGCACGCGGTGCGCGAACAGCGACGTACAAGGCTCACGACGTTGGACGGTACCGCACTCTTGACCGGGCCGCGACGACTCGCCCCCCGGCCGCCCTCCCGTGTCGTACTCCGCCCGGGCTGCGCCACGGGTGACGAAGAGGGGCAACGGGTCCGTAAAGCGGCCCGATCTTGGCCGACGTGACACCAGGTCGTGACCGTATCGGGTCCTGGCCGTGGCGTGCGGGCTACCCTGCGGGGGTGACGGACAGTTCGCTTCCTCCCCGCCCGGCGGTTCCCGCCGCGGCCCCTTCCGAGCCGCGGCAGCGGCGGCGCGACCGGCACGGCCGGGGGATGCGCGGGCCGCTGGCCCCGCCGCAGGTGCCGCTGTCCGCGAGCCGGGCGGAGCTGTTCGGTGACCTCGTACGGGATTCCGTGGAGCGGCTGGAGCGGCGCTGGACGCAGCTGGCCGAGGTGGAGTTCGTCATCGCGGACGTGCCGGGGCCGCCGGGCGGGCCCGACGCGGGCTGGAACGACGAGGCGGTGCCGCTGGGCGGGCTGGTGGAGGCCCGGGACGGGAGGCCGGCGCGGATCGTGGTGTTCCGGCGGCCCGTGGAGATCCGGGCGAAGACGCGGGACGAGCGGGCGCTGCTGGTCCACGAGATCGTGGTGGAGCAGGTCGCGGAGCTGCTCGGGCTGTCGCCGGAGACGGTGGACCCGCGGTACGGGCAGGACTGACGCCCCGCCCGTACCCCCCTGTTTCAGCGCAGCAGGATCGAGGGGTCCTCGGCCGCCCTGGGGACCGAGACCGTGGAGCGGTCGTCGCCGAAGGCCTGGACGGTGAACATCGGGATCCCGTCGTGCGGCAGGGTCAGGGTGCGGGCCGCGTGGACGGGGCCCCCGGACAGGGTCTCGACGGTCAGGGCGTAGGGGCCCTTGCCGCCGGAGGGGGCCGGCGGCGGGGTGACCGCGCGGGTGGTGCCGCCCTTGAGGGTGATCTCCGTGGCGGTGCCCTGCCCGCCCTCGGTGCCCGGGGAGGCGGTGACGCGGACCTTCGCGTCGGCGCCGGAGGCGGTGAGGGTGAGGACGGTGGTCTTGTCGTCGGCCCGGTTGTCGGTGACGGTGGCCCGCTCGCCGACGGGGGCGCTCGCGGGGACGAAGGCCAGTTCCTGCTTGGTGCCGGTGCCGCGGACCACGCGCAGGGCGGCGACGACGGGTACGGCCTTCTTCGGGTCGGCGGGGGCCAGCAGCAGGGAGCCGGCCTCGCCCCGGGTCACGTCGCCGAGGTCCAGGGTCTCGGTCATGCCGCCCTTGAGGTGGAGGCGTTCCTTGCCGGCCGGGCTGATGGGGCCGGTGGGGCCGGACAGCTTCACGGTGAGGTCGGCGTCGTCCTCGCCGGGGGCGAAGGCGACCAGCCGTACGGAGATGGCGTCGGCCGGGATCCCGGGCAGGACCAGGGTGTCCGCCGGGCCCCCGGAGGCCGGGAGCCAGTCGGCGCCGGTGCCGTCCTCGGCCACGTGCACGGATGCGCCGACCCGGCCGGAGCGCGCCGTGACGTGCGCGGTGGCGTCCGCGAGCTGGCTGTCGGGGGCCAGCTGGGCCAGCGACACCTTGGTGGTGGACCGGGGGGCGACGTCGTAGACGGGGTCGGGGGTGCCCGGCTTGTCCTTGAGCAGGCCGTCGGGGCCGTGCAGCTTGATGGCCACCTCGGCGACGGTGTCGTCGGGGTTGGTGAGGTGGACGTAGTCCTGGCGGCCCTTGGCGGTGCCGACGCCGGGGAACCAGAAGTCGGTGCCGGGCGCGGTGCAGGCCAGCCCGAGGAGGCCGCGCGCGTGGCCGGCGGACACCTTGGTGGTCTGCTGGGCGGTCCAGCCCGGGGCCAGGGCTCCCTCGGCGGCGCCCGTCAGCGCCGGTGCCTCCGCGCCGGAGGCGGTGGCCGCGGCGGGCTTGCCGGGCTCCTTCAGGTCGAGGACCGCCTTGCCGTCCTTGTCGGCCAGCCGGGCCGTGCCGGCGCCGCCGCCCTTGCCGGGGGTGAGGGAGGTGTACGTGGTCTCGGCGATGTCGGAGGAGCTGGGCGCGGGGCACACCAGCACGGAGCGTTCCACCGGCATCCGGGCGGCGGCCGCCCGCCCGGCGCCGTCGGCCGGGGTGGCGGCGGGGGCGGTGAGGAAGGCCAGCCCGGTGGCGGCGGCCAGCGCCGCCGTCACGGCCGCGAGCGTCAGGGGGGCGCGCTGCTTCACTGGTGGCTCCCGTCCGGACGCGGGTGGTGCTGTCCGTAGGCGTCGTACTGCTGCTCGTACTCGTACGGGTGGGGCTGCTGTTGCTGCGGGAAGTGCGGTTGTCCCCCGGGCGGGGGGTACTGCCCGTAGGCGTCGTGGGCGGGCTGCGGCTGGTGCGGCTGCTGCGCCTCGTACGGGTGGGGCTCCTGGTAGGCGTACGAGTCCTCGCCGTAGACCTGCTGCGCGGGGATCTGCGCGTAGGGGTCGACGACGGCCTCGGCCGGGACCGGCTCCGGGTCGGGCGCGCCGGCCGGTCCGGTCCGGCGGCGGCGGCCGTGGCCGTGGCCGGGCTCGCCGGGGCGGTCCCCGGCGGGGGCGGCGCCGGGCTCGGTCTCCTCGGGCAGGTCGTCGTCGAGGCGGGCGCGGCGGCCGGGCAGGGCCATCACGAGGAGCAGCAGGGCGAGGGTGCCCTGTGCCCAGTGCCAGGCGGTGCGGGTGGAGGAGTCCTGGTGGACGAGGTCGAGGTGGCCGGCGTCGGTGGGCAGGGCGAAGCCCTGGGCCCAGCCGTCGACGGTCCGGGGGGTGAGGGGTTCGCCGTCGAGGGTGGCCCGCCAGCCGGCGTCGGCCCGGTCGGCGATGCGCAGGGTGCGGCCCTCGGGGCCGGCCGGGAGGTCGGCGTGGACCTCGACGGGGCCGGCTTCGACGGTGAGGGTGGCGGTCTGGCCCTGCCGGGCGGGGACGATCGCGACGCGGGAGGTGAGCCGTTCGACCTCCCACAGGGCGGTGCCGTCGTTCTGGTGGCGCTGTTTGAGGCCGGGGGTGCCGTCGAGGATGCGGCGCATGGGGGCGGAGCCGCCGGCCGGGATCATCACGTAGCGCACGGCGAAGGCGCTGAGCTGCTCGGACTGGTTGGCTCCGGAGCCGGAGACCAGGCTGGAGACGGCTTTGGCGAGGCGGGGTTCGGGGCCGGCCGCGGCGAGGAGTTCTCCGTCGCCGAGGCGGGCGCCGGAGCCGCGGACCAGGGCGTAGGAGACGGTGGCGGGCGAGTCTCCGTCGAGGACGAGGGTGCGGGTGCGGTTGGTGTCGCCCGAGTGCTCGGCGACGACGGCGGGGACCTGGACGGGGTCGCGCCGTGCCAGCGGTCCGTCGGCGCCGGCGGCGGCCCAGGCGGCGGCGAGGAGCAGCGGTCCGGCGGCGGCGGCGAGGGCGGTCAGGGCGGCGAGCGGCTGGCGCCAGCCGAAGCTGCGGGCGGCGACGCGGTACTTGGCGCCGTCGGCGCCGAGTGCGGCGGCCGCGAGGAGTCCGAGCCCGTACAGGAGGGTGCCGGGGCCGGCCCAGCCGGTGCGGTTGAGGAGGACGGCAAAGAGCAGTCCGGCGAGGGCGGCGGTCCAGGCGGTGCGGACGGCGAGGCGCCGGTCGGCGCGGAGCAGGGCGGCGAGGGCGGCGAGGAGGACGCCGGCGAGGAGGAGCGGGCCGGTGGTGCCGGGGCCGCCGGGGTCGGCGGTGAGGAGGCCGAGGGGGGTGGCGGAGCCGGTGCCGTAGGGCAGTCCGGCTTCGCGCAGGAAGCGGCCAGGGCGGGTGAGGAGGCCGAGGGACCAGGGGGCGAGGACGGCCAGGGGTACGGCGAGGACGGCGAGCAGGCGGGGGGCGTACGTCTTCCAGTGCGCGCGGCGCGCGAGGACGGCGGCGGTGCCGAGGACGGCGGCGAGGGGCCATGCGACGGGGGTGAAGGCGGTGGCCGGGGTGAGCAGCAGGGCGTACGTCCACACCGCGCGGCGGCCGCTGCCGGGTTCGGCGTCGGTGAAGCCGTGGGCGGTGGCGGCGGAGCGGGCGATGAGCGGCAGGAGCACGGCGAGGACGGCGGTGCCGAGGCGGCCGCCGGCGAGGGCTCCGGTGACGGCGGGGAGGAAGGCGTAGCCGACGGCGGCCCAGGCGCGCAGCAGGCGGGAGGTGACGAGGGGCCGGGAGGCGAAGTAGGCGGTGAGGCCGGCGAGGGGGACCGCGCCGACGAGGAGCAGGGTCAGGGCGGCCTGGGTGGAGCCGAGGAGGAGGGCGGAGAGGCCGGCCAGGACCGCGAGGTAGGGGGGTGCTCCGGCGGTGGTGCCGGTGCCGACGGGCTGCCAGTCGCCGGTGTAGGTGTGCCAGAGGCCGCCCGCGCCGGAGGGGGCGGGGAGCAGGGCGCCGCCCGTGAGGCTGCCGCCGCCGATGAGGGCGCGGCAGGCGACGAGGGAGACGAGGAGGAGGCCGGCGAAGAGGGCGGGTGAGGGGTTGCGGGCGATCCGCTTGAGCCGGCCGGGCCGGCCGGTGTCGAGGTGGTCGGCGTCGTCGCCGCCGGGGCCGGGTTCGAGGGCTGCGCCGTGCCGGGCGGCGGGGGCGGGGTCGTCGTCGCGTCCGGAGCCGAGGTGGGCGGCGAGCTGTTCGGCGCCGGCGCGGAGGGTGGCGCCGGGCGGGGGGAAGAGGGGGCGGAGTTCGGCTGCGGGGACGGCGGGGCGGCGGCGGGCCCGCCGGGCGGTGAGGATCCGGCCGGGGCGGAGCAGGGTGGTGAGGAGTCCGGTGAGTTCGTCGACGGCCTGGCCGGGGGCTTTGCCGAGGAGGTAGCCGAGGGTGCGCAGCAGGGTGCCGAGAACCAGGCGCAGCAGGACGTAGGGCAGGGCGCGGCCGGGGGTGTTGGCCAGCAGGGTGTGGACGGCGCCGGCCTTGTCGACGCGGTGGGGGCTGACGGCGGAGCGGCCGGCGCAGTCGACGGTGCGGCGTTCCCGGGCGGCGGCTTCGGCGTGCCGCAGGACGGCGTCGGGGGCGACGAGGACGGTGTGGCCGGCGCTGTGGGCGCGCCAGCAGAGGTCGACGTCGTCGCGCATCAGGGGCAGGCGGCGGTCGAAGCCGCCGAGGGCGTCGTACACGTCGCGGCGTACGAGCATGCCGGCGGTGGAGACGGAGAGGACGGGGCGGACCTGGTCGTGCTGGCCCTGGTCCTGTTCGCGGCGGTCGAGGCCGGTCCAGCGGCGGCCGCTGCGGGCGATGGTGACGCCGGCTTCGAGGAGTTGCCTGCGGTCGTACCAGCCGCGGAGTTTGGGGCCGATGACGGCGGCCTCCGGGTTGCCGTCGGCGACGCGCAGGAGTTCGGTGAGGGCGTCGGGTTCGGGTGCGCTGTCGTCGTGGAGCAGCCAGAGCCACTGGACGGGTTCGCCGTGGGGGAGGTCGGGGAGGTCGTAGGCGTCGTCGCGCCAGGTACGGCTGACGGGGTCCCAGCCGCTGGGGCGCTTGAGGTACGGGAGTTCCTCGGGGGTGAGGGTGCCGGCGCTGCGGGCGGCTTCGTCGACGGCGGCGCCGAATCCGGTGCGGCGGGCGAGGTGCAGGACGCGGTCGTCGCCGAGGGCTTCGGCGAGGAGGCGGGCGGAGTCGTCGGCGCTGCCGGTGTCGGCGGCGACGTGGTTCTGCGCGGGGCGTTCCTGGGCGAGGAGTCCTGCGAGGGTCTCGGGCAGCCAGCGGGCTCCATCGTGCGCGACGAGGACCGCGGTGACGACGTGCCGGGGGAACTCGGGGGTGGCGGCCGCCTGCTGGGAGGCCGGCGAGCTGCTGTGCGGGGACATCGCGGTACGGGCCCTCCGGCCTGGGGATCCGGGGGTGTTGTGCCCTCGGAGGCTGCTGGACAGCGCCCCACACTAACGGCTGGGAAGGGGAGGGTACGCCGCGTCGGGAGAAGGTCCGGAACGCGACGGTCCGCCTCCTGCGGGGAAGGTGCGGGAGGCGGACCGTTTGCTCAGTCTGTCGTTGTTTCCGTTGCTTTCGGTGGTGCTTCCGGTGGTGCTCCGGGACCGTTTCGGATCGCCGGTCGTCGCCGCTCTCAGACCGCGGCCTTTTTCAGCCGGCGCCGCTCGCGCTCGGACAGGCCGCCCCAGATGCCGAATCGCTCGTCGTTGGCGAGGGCGTACTCAAGGCATTCGGAGCGGACCTCGCAGGCGAGGCAGACCTTCTTGGCTTCGCGGGTGGAGCCGCCCTTCTCGGGAAAGAAGGATTCGGGGTCGGTCTGCGCGCACAGTGCGCGCTCCTGCCAACCGAGCTCCTCGTCCGCCTCTTCGACCAGCAGTTCCTGAAACAGCTCGGTCATGTGCGCCCCTCGCTCTGTCTGTGCGTCCCCGTGATGTTGCCGTTACTGATCGCCGAGTAACGACACGAGTGAAATTACAAGTGTGTGGCTCCTGTGCAGTCAAGCCGAGATCTGCTATTGGGGCCCTTATTCACTCTGCGGAACCAAGCGTATACAGAAAGTGTTCATATCGCCAAAAATCGTGACACAAGCCACAGGCTGTCCGCGGCTGCCGCCCTCGTTCGAGGTCGACGCGTCACCCCGAGGAGGGGTTGCGATTCGGCCGAAGATGCAGCCGAGATCACATTCCGATCACGAGTGACGCCGACGGGTTTGATCTCGGTTCCCGTTGAGTCGGAGCGGCACATCCCCTGGCTGCGGGTGCACAAACCTTTCTCCGCGCACAGTAACCGGATGAGGTGAAACTTTTCCCTCAAACCGGACATTGGGTTGACAGTCCGGCCCTCCGCCCGGTCTCCTTGTCCTCATGTCAGCGCCCGCAGCCGCCACCCGGACCCCCATTCGTGGGTTCCTGTGCGCTGCCCAGGTTCGCTGTTGCTGTTGCAGCTGTTGATGCCCCCGGAGCCCCTGGCTCCGCTGCGCTCCGGCCACTCCCCCACAGCAACCGCCCGGCACGACTGACACCCGTCGAGGACACCCCCACGATGAACAGCGCCTCCGCACCCTCCGCCACCCCCGCGCCCGCCGCCTCCGCGCCCGCGACCGCCCAGGCCGCCGTCGTCGAGAGCGACCTCCAGATCGCCGGCGACATCCTCGCCGTCCAGCACCTCCTCCAGCCCGCCCGCGAACACCCCGCCACCGTCGCCGAGTTCGCCGGCCTCGCCCGGTCCATCGCCGAGGACCGCGCGAGCTGGGAACACCTCGTCCAGTACGACGCCACCACCCGCTGGTACCACCGCCTGCGCACCGGCCCCGGCTACGAGGTCTGGCTGCTCAGCTGGGTCCCCGGCCAGGGCAGCGGCCTCCACGACCACGGCCGCTCCTCCGGCATCCTCACCGTCCTCGACGGCGAGCTCACCGAGCACACCCCCCGCGGCCGGCTCAGCCACCGCGCCGGCTCCCAGCGCGTCTTCGCCCCCGGCTACGCCCACGAGGTCGTCAACGACACCCTCGACGGAGCCGTCAGCCTGCACGTCTACTTCCCCGGCCTGACCGAGATGCCGATGCACAGCTGCTCCCCGGCCCGCGAGGAGCACGTACCCGCCTGACAAACTGCGGGGTATGCGCATTGTTGTTCTGGCCGGCGGCATCGGCGGCGCCCGTTTCCTCCGCGGACTCAAGTCCGCCGTCCCCGACGCGGACATCACCGTCATCGGCAACACCGGTGACGACATTCACCTGTTCGGGCTCAAGGTGTGCCCCGATCTGGACACGGTGATGTACACCCTCGGCGGTGGCATCAACGAGGACCAGGGCTGGGGCCGCACCGACGAGTCCTTCACCGTCAAGGAAGAACTCGCGGCGTACGGGGTCGGACCCACCTGGTTCGGCCTCGGCGACCGCGACTTCGCCACCCACATCGTCCGCACCCAGATGATCGGCGCCGGCTACCCGCTCAGCGCCGTCACCGAAGCCCTCTGCGACCGCTGGCAGCCCGGCGTCCGGCTGCTCCCCATGTCCGACGACCGCGTCGAGACCCACGTCGCCGTCACCGACCCGGAGACCGGCGAACGCCGCGTCGTCCACTTCCAGGAGTACTGGGTCAAGCTCCGCGCCTCCCTCGACGCCGAAGCCGTCGTCCCCGTCGGCGCCGAACAGGCCAAGCCCGCCCCCGGCGTCCTCGACGCCATCGCCGGCGCCGACGTCATCCTCTTCCCGCCGTCCAACCCCGTCGTCTCCATCGGCACCATCCTCGCCGTCCCCGGCATCCGCGAGGCCCTCGCCGCCTCCCCGGCACCCGTCGTCGGCCTCTCCCCCATCGTCGGCGGAGCACCCGTACGGGGCATGGCCGACAAGGTCCTCGCCGCCGTCGGCGTCGAAACCACCGCCGCCGCCGTCGCCCGCCACTACGGCTCCGGCCTCCTCGACGGCTGGCTCGTCGACACCTCCGACGCCGCGGCCGTCACCGAAGTCGAAGCCGCCGGCATCCCCTGCCGGGCCGTCCCGCTGATGATGACCGACACCGACGCCACCGCCGCCATGGCCCGCGCCGCACTGGACCTCGCGGAGGCCGCCCGGTGACCGTCCCCTCCTACGAGGTGCGGGCCGTCCCCGGCATCCCCGAGGTCCGGCCCGGCGACGACCTGGCCCGCCTCATCGCCGACGCGGAGCCCGGCCTGCGCGACGGGGACGTCCTCCTCGTCACCTCGAAGATCGTCTCCAAGGCCGAGGGGCGCATCGTCCGCGCCGACTCCCGCGAGGACGCCATCGACGCCGAGACCGTACGCGTCGTCGCACGCCGCGGCACACTGCGGATCACCGAGAACCGCCGCGGACTGGTCATGGCGGCCGCCGGCGTCGACGCCTCCAACACCGAACCCGGCACCGTCCTGCTGCTGCCCGAGGACCCCGACGCCTCGGCCGCCGCGATCCGCGCCGGACTGCGGGCCGCGCTCGGCGTCGACGTCGGCGTCGTCGTCACCGACACCTTCGGCCGGCCCTGGCGCTCCGGACTGACCGACGTCGCCATCGGCGCCGCCGGGGTACGCGTACTCGACGACCTGCGCGGCGGCACCGACGCCCACGGCAACCCGCTCAGCGCGACCATAGTGGCCACCGCCGACGAGCTCGCCGCCGCCGGCGACCTCGTCAAGGGCAAGGCCGCCGGACTGCCCGTCGCCGTCGTCCGCGGACTCGGACACGTACTCGGCGACGGCTCCACCGCCGCCGACCTGGTCCGCGCGCCCGCCGACGACATGTTCCGCCTCGGCACCTCGGAAGCCGTACGGGAAGCCGTCACCCAGCGCCGCACCGTACGCGCCTTCACCGACGACCCCGTCGACCCCGGCGCCGTACGCCGAGCCGTCGCCGCGGCCGTCACCGCCCCCGCACCGCACCACACCACCCCGTGGCGGTTCGTCCTGCTGGAGTCGGCCGCCGCCCGCCTCGAACTGCTCGACGCGATGCGGGACGCCTGGATCGCCGACCTGCGGCGCGACGGCAAGTCCGAGGAGTCCATCGCCAAGCGGGTGCGCCGCGGCGACGTGCTGCGGAACGCCCCGTACCTCGTCGTGCCCTGCATGGTCACCGACGGCGCCCACGACTACGGGCACGCCCGGCGGGACGCCGCCGAACGGGAGATGTTCGTCGTCGCCATGGGCGCCGGCGTGCAGAACTTCCTCGTCGCCCTGGCCGGGGAGCGGCTCGGCTCGGCGTGGGTGTCCTCGACGATGTTCTGCCGCGACGTCGTGCGCAAGGTGCTCGCGCTGCCCGACGACTGGGACCCCATGGGGGCCGTCGCGGTCGGCCGCCCGGCAGCCCCCGCCGCCGAACGGCCGGCGCGGACGCCGGAGGCCTTCATCGAGGTGCGGTAGGACTCCCTAGAGGAGGCCGATGTCGCCGCGCGGCATCCGGGGCGTGCGGCGGGGCGGGGTGCGCCCCGCCAGCAGCACGAGCCGGGCCGCGCGGTGGCGCTGCCCCTCGTACGGGGCCAGCAGCTCCAGCATCCGGGCGTCGTCGGCGTCCCGCTCGCCCGCGAGGGCGTAGCCGATGATCCCGGGCAGGTGCAGGTCGCCGGTGGTCACCGCGTCTGGAGCACCGTTGCTGCGCTGGAGGGTCTCCGCCGAGGTCCACGGCCCGATGCCGGGCACCGCCTCCAGCCGGGCCGCGGCGGGCCCCGGCTCCATCGCGGCCGCCTCCTCCAGGCGCGCGGCCACCCGGGCGGCCCGCACGATGGTGCCCGAACGCTTCATGTCCACCCCGGCACGGTGCCAGTCCCAGGAGGGGATCAGCGCCCAGTCCCGGGCGTCGGGCATCACGTACAGCTCCCCCGCGAGCGGCCCGGGCGCGGGCGTCCCGTACTGGCGGACCAGGCGGCGCCAGGCCCGGTACGCCTCGTCGGCGGTGACCTTCTGCTCCAGCACGGTCGGGATCAGCGACTCCAGCACCAGCCCGGTCCGGGTCAGCCGCAACCCCGGACGGCGGCGGTGACTGGCGTGCACCAGCCGGTGCCGGGGTACGAAGACGGCCGGATCGTCGGCGGCCCCGAGCAGCGCGGGAAGGTTCTCCAGCAGCCAGTCCCGCCCGGGCCCCCACGCCTCGGCGTCGGCCCCGTCGGGGGTCGCGGCCACGCGGAGCGTGGCGGGGCCGTCGGGGGTGCGGGTGGCCCGCCAGACGGAACCGTCGGGGGTGGTCCGGAACGTCGGATCCCCGGGCCCCCGCCGCAGCGGCCCCAGCACCAGCCCGAGGTCCAGCGGGCCGCCGGGGTTCCAGCTGCGGGTCTTCCCGCCGGCGCTTGCGGGCCGCCCCAGGCCGGGGGGTACGGCGGTATGCCCACCGCGGACGGTGGTCCGGGTGACGGGGGTGGAGGGGGTGAACCGGCCGGCCATGCGTCGAGCGTAGCGGGGTGGGGTGGGGGCGGGATCCCCTTGGACCGGATCGGGGAGGGTTTGGGGGTTTCCCGTCAGTCCCATCGTCCTTCCGCTTCGGCCCGGTCCCTCAAGGGCGCTCCCTCCGGTCGCGTCGCTTCGCGATGGCCTTCGGCCACCCTTGACCGACCGACCCGAACCGGAAAGCCGAAAGACTGCCGGGAAACCCCCAAAAGGAACGGTCACAGGGGGAGAGAAGCGAGAAACGGTTCCGTCAGCGATGAGGCGAGGGGCCGGGCGCCGGCCGACCGGGCATACGGGCCCTCAGATGTCGTGGTCCCGGGCCGGGTGCGCGGCTACCCGCACGAGAGGCCGACCAGACCAGCCCAGGAGTCCGGCAGGCGCGTCAGATCGCTACGCGCTCCTCGCATCTCAGCGTCCGACGACCGCCTGGGGCTGATGCCTGCACCAGAGGCCGAAAAGCCCAGCCCAGGCAGCCGACAGGCGCATCAGATCGCTACGCGCTCCTGACGTCTCAGCGTCCGACGACCGTCCGGGGCTGCTCTGTCAGCAGTTGACGTCCGTCGTGGCTTCGCACGTGGGGGTGGTTGTCGTCGAGGGCGTCGAGGAGTCGGATGGCGTAGACCTCGGACATGCGCTCGGCCACCTCGTCGGGTGTGAGCCACTGGACTGCCGTGCTTTCGCCGGAGAGGCGTTCCGTGCCGCCGGAAGGCTTGCAGCGGAAGACCAGTGCCACCACGCCGGCCGTGACGTTCTTGTACACACCGGTGAGCCGGTCCACTTCGACGTGGATGCCGGTTTCCTCCAGCACTTCCCGCCGCACGCCGTCTTCAGGGGTTTCCGCCAGCTCCAGCACACCGCCTGGCGGCTCCCACGTCCCGTTGTCGGCTCGGCGGATGGCCAGCAGTCGGCCGTCATCACGCACCACCACCCCGGCAACCGACACGGAATGACGTGGCATTGACCTACCCGACGGGACGCCGTTACTCATGGACATGAGCGTAGAGGGCCCGAATGCCCGGCAGTCCGACGGCCGTCCGGGTCCGGCGCTAGGCGTTGAAGTCGTATTCCAGGACGTAGGAGGCGGAGTCCAGGGTCATTGCGTTGACCTCAACGGCCCGGCCGTCCTCGGCGAACGCGGTGCGGACGATGTCGATGACGGGCGTGCCCATGGAGAGGGCCAGATGTTCGGCCTCGTCGGCGGAAGGCATGCGACACCGGACCTCCTCACGGAAGTGGACGGGCTTGTGGCCCAGCTCGGCCAGCCTTGCGTATGTGCCACCAGGTCCGGTCTCAGGCTGAGTGATGGCGGAGTCGGCCACGATGTCTGACGGCAGGTAGGACGTCGCAAGGAGCACCGGCTTGCCGTCGAGTACGAACCGACGGCTGCGCACCCAGACCGCAGACCCGTCCGGAACGCCGAGAGCTGCGGCGATCTCGTCGCTTGACGGCTCTACGTACACCTCGACCTGATCGACGACGAGCTCTCGGTCTTCGCTGTCCGTCGACCAGATGGAGCGTCCCGACCCCCACCGCTCCTGCGCGAGGCGCTGGATACCGTGCCGTCGCAGGGGCCTGAAGGCCCGGACGAAGACGCCGGCGCCCTTGCGCGCCTCCGCGAGGCCTTCGTTCTGGAGCACGCCGAGGGCCTGTCGTGCGGTCATCCGGGCGACGTCGTAGGTGGCCATGAGGTCGTTCTCGCCCGGCAGACGGTCGCCCGGGCCGTACTCGCCCGACCGGATCGCCGCCCTCAGCGCGTCGGCAATCCGCTGGTACTTCGGCTGGCGAGTGCCGCCCTGGCTGGTCATCGAAACGATCACTCCTTCTCCTCTCTAGACACCCTAGGGCCAGAGGTAAGGCACCGCACGCATCAGCCTTGCAGGCGAACGTCTCTAGAGACCTATTGACGAGAACGAGGGAATTGGCTTCACTGGAAACATCTCTAGAGATGCCGCCTCTGAAGCGCAACGGAGAGGTGTACCCGTATGCGTCTGACGTTCGTCAGTACGGAAGGATCCGAGGTCTTCGCCCATCACTGCTCCTGCCGAACGGCTGCCAGAGTCGGAGACCCCAGCGAAGACCTCCTGGACCGCGCACAGGCCGGCTGGGAGCGCTTCCTCAACACGTTCGAGGCGGCGTCCGATGAGTGAGTGCTACGAGAACGTCTCCGACACCGGCATCGAGCGCTGGATGGAGCTCGCCTACATCCGGGGCGCATCGGGTCGTGAGTTCACCACCGCCGTGGCCAACGTCGAACCCGCCTACGACCAGCCCCAGACGGCCGACGGTCGCCGAAATCAGAGAAGCGCGTAGCGATCTGACGCGCCTCTCGGCTCCCTGGGGTGCTCTTTTCGTCCTCTGGTGCGGGTATCAGCCACGGGCGGTCGTCGGACGCTGAGAAATGAGGAGCGCGTAGCGATCTGACGCGCCCCTCGGCCCCCTGGGCTGCTCTGGTCGGCCTCTCGTGCGGGTAGCCCCGCACCCGGCCCGGAGTCACGACATCTGAGGGGCCGGATGCCCGATGTGCCGGCGCCCGGCCCCTCGTCTCGTCTCCGACGGAACCGCTTCTCGCCTCTCTCCCCCTGTGACCGTTCCTTTTGGGGGTTTCCCGGCAGTCTTTCGGCATTCCGGGGCGGGACGGCCTGTCAAGGGTGGAGCGCAGCGACATCGCGAAGCGACGCGACCGAAGGGAGCGCCCTTGACAGGACGGCCCGACACGGAAGGACGATGGGACTGACGGGAAACCCCCAAACCCTCCCTGATCCGGTCCAGGGGGATCCCGCCTCCAACCCCCTACCGCCCCTGGAGCTTTGCCGATGTGGTGCGGGTCGGGGGGAGTTGGTTGTAGAGGAGGCGGCCCGGGCATTCGGTGGCGAAGCCGTCGCGGTGGCCCGAGATGACGTTCAGCTTGACGTTGCTGCCCTTCGGGTAGCGGTTGCCGCCGCCCGACTTGAGGGTGGTCTTCGCCCTCGGGTCCGCCCCGAAGAGGCCCAGCTTCCACGCCGTCAGGCGGGCCACGGCGTCCACCGCCGGGGCCGGCGGGGCCGTGGAGGTGTAGGTGCCGATCACGGCGATGCCCATGCTGTCCGCGTTGAACCCCATGGTGTGCGCGCCGAGCACCGGCTTGGCGACTCCGCCCGCCCGGCCCTCGTAGACCGTTCCGCACTTGTCGACGGCGAAGTTGTAGCCGAAGTCGCGCCAGCCGCTGCTCACCACGTGGTAGCGGTACAGGCTGCGCAGCACCGCCGGGGCGTCCTTGCAGGCGTAGTTGTTGCCGGAGGCGGTGTGGTGGACGAAGGCGGCCTTGACGGTGCTGGTGTAGACGAAGCCCGTCTCGCGCAGGGACTCGTCCGCGCCCCAGCCTCGACGGGTGACGATCTTCGGGCGGGGGCCGATGTACGGCGCGGCGGCGGCGGTGAGTTCGCCGTCGCTGGCGAAGACGGCGTCGGCCGTGGAGTCCGCCTTGTTCAGGGCGGGGATCTCCAGGGCTCCGAGCGGGGCGTGCGGGAGGTTGGCGGAGGAGGCCTCCGCCATCTCCATGGTCATGCCGGTCTGTACCGCGGTGTCGCCCTTGTCGTCGTCCGAGTCGCCCGAGTCGCCCAAGTCATCCGGGTCGTCCGCGGGGCGCTGTGCCGGGCGGGTCGTGGTGGTGCCGGTGCCGTTCTTGCCGTCCAGGACGGCCACGGGCGCGGCCGAGCCCGGGTCGACGAGTTCGATCCGCATGCCCGACGGCAGTCGGGACGCCGACCGGGTGGTGCCGGTCTCCGCCTGGACGCGTACCTCCACGGCGTCGGAGGCGCCGACCCACAGGGGGGCGGTGCTGCCGCGGACGCGGCCGGTGCCGCGTTCCGTCGCGTCGGGGTCGGCGGCGTGTTCGCCGTTGTGGGTGTCGAGGTCCTGCCAGTCCGACCACTGCCGTGTGCCGACCGCGCGGGTACGGACCTGGACGCTGCCGACGAGCGGGGTGGTCACGTCGTCCCAGACGAGGCCGACCAGCGAGAACGTCTTGACCTCGCGCGCCGCCAGGCCCCGGGTCTCGGCCGGGTCCGGTGCGGTGCTCATGCCGGGCACGCCGGGGATGCGGGCGCCCGAGGGCGCCAGGGGGACGAGCGGCAGCGACTGGGTGGATCCGGCTGGGTCCGCCGGGACCGACTCGGCCTGGGCAGGAGTGGATAGCGCGAGCGGCAGGGCCAGTGCGGCAGCCGTCGCGACGCCGATGGAGGAAGCAAGGAATCCGCGCATGGAAGCGATGCTGGGCACAGCCTCCACGAAGCGCCATCGGAGAACTGACGATCCGTCCGACGATCAGTGCGGCCGCCGACCCTCGTACGGGCGAGCCGCCACCCGCCGTACGGGGGACGGGCCCGCGTACGCTGGGCCGGGTGAACGCCACTGACCGCACCCCTGCCGACCTGCTGCGATCCGCGCTCGCCGCCGATCCGGGCCGCCCGCTCGTGACCTTCTACGACGACGCCACGGGCGAGCGCGTCGAATTGTCCGTCGCCACCTTCGCCAATTGGGTGGCCAAGACCGCCAATCTGCTCCAGGGCGACCTGGGCGCCGAGCCGGGCGACCGGCTCGCGCTGCTGCTCCCGGCGCACTGGCAGAGCGCCGTGTGGCTGCTCGCCTGTGCGTCCGTCGGGGTGGTGGCCGAGGTGGGCGGGGATCCCGCCGGTGCCGACCTGGTGGTGAGCGGGCCGGACACCCTGGAGGAGGCCCGGGCCTGTTCCGGGGAGCGGGTCGCGCTCGCGCTGCGTCCGCTGGGCGGGCGGTTCCCGCAGCCGCCGGCCGGGTTCGCGGACTACGCGGTGGAGGTGCCGGGGCAGGGCGACCGGTTCGCCCCCTTCGCGCCGGTCGACGCCGACGGCCCGGGCCTGGTGGTGGGCGGCGAGGAGCTCAGCTACGCGGAGGTGGTCGAGCGGGCGCGGGCGGACGCGGCCGGCCGGGGCGCCGGCGAGGGTGCCCGGGTGCTGTCGGGCCTCGGCTACGACAGCTGGGAGGGGCTGTCGGCCGGGCTGTACGGGGCGCTGGCCACGGGCGGCTCCGTGGTGCTGTGCCGGAACCTGGACGCGCTGTCGCCGCAGGCGCTGGAGCAGCGCGTCGAGAGCGAGCGCGTCACCCTCCGGGTCTGACGGCACGCCCTCCCGGGGGCTGCGCGGCGGCCGTGCCGCGATTTGTCACCCGCATGGCCCTTGCCCGACCCCTGTCCCCGGGCCTTCGACGCCGCCCGGGGGCAGGATCGGCTCCAGGCCGTGCTCACCCGTACGGCCGGTCGCCGGCAGGGTGAGGGGACGGAGCGCGAGTGACGGGCAGCGGCGCGGGCATACCGTTCGGCGCCGGGGTCGACGGAGGCAGTGGGAGGCCTCCGCACGGGCGCCGGCGGCGGCTGCTGCGCTGGGTGGGGCTGGGGCTGGTGCTGCTGGTGCTGGCGGGGGCGGCGGCGGGCTGGTGGGTGTACGCCAAGCTCGACGGGAACATCACGGAGGACACCTCCGCGGAGGCGGAGCTGCGGCGCTACGAGCGCGAGCGCCCGGCGCACTTCGGGGCCGGCGCCCAGAACATCCTGCTGATCGGCTCGGACTCCCGGTCGGGCACGGCCAACTCGCGCTACGGGCAGGACGAGGGCACCCAGCGTTCGGACACCACGATCCTGCTGCACCTGCCGGCGGACCGCGGGAGCGCGACGGCGGTGTCGATACCACGGGACCTGATGGCGGAGGTCCCGAGCTGTCTGAAGCCGGACGGCACCCGGACCGGTGAGCGGTTCGCGCAGTTCAACTGGGCGTTCCAGTGGGGCGGGGCCGCCTGCACGATCCGTACGGTCGAACGGCTGACCGGGATCCGGATCGACCACCACATGGTGGTGGACTTCGGCGGGTTCAAGAAGATGGTCGACGCGGTCGGCGGGGTCGAGGTGTGCCTGGAGCGGCCGGTCGTGGACGAGGAGGCGCACCTCAGGCTCCCGGCGGGGCGGCAGCTGCTCCGGGGCGAGCAGGCGCTCGGGTTCGTCCGGGCGCGGTACGGCCTGGGTGACGGCAGTGACACCGAACGGATGGAGCGCCAGCAGCAGTTCCTGGGCTCGCTGGTGGAGAAGGTGAAGAGCAACGGGGTGCTGCTGAACCCGGCGCGGCTGTATCCGCTGCTGGACGCGGCCACCTCGTCGGTGACCACCGATCCGGGGCTGGCGTCGCTGCGGGGCCTGTATGAACTCGTACGGGGTGTACGGGACATACCGACCGATCAGGTCAAGTTCCTGACGGTGCCGCGTCGCCCGTACGCGGCGGATCCGAATCGGGACGAGCTCGTCGAGCCGGACGCGGCCCGGCTGTTCCAGCAGTTGCGCATGGACCGGCCGCTGACGATCACCTCTGCGGAGCCGGATGCGCAGGTCCGGCGGGAGCCGGATCCGGAACCTGATCCGGAGCCTCGTGCGGGGTCCTCGGAGCCGGTCCGGGAGGGCGCCGGACCGGCCACGGCGACCGGCCCGGCGGCGGCCTCGCCGGAGCCGTCGCCGACCAGAAGCGGAAGCCCCGTGGGGGTCACGCCGGTGCCGACTTTCACGGGAACCACGGCGGCCGCGGCCGGCTGCCGGTAAAGCAATCCAAAAGCCCGGGGTCCGGCCGAGCCCGATGGGTGGTTTGGCCCGTTATAGAGAGAGTGGATTTTGTCACCAGCATGGTTTGGGGCTGACCTGGCCGGATAAGGTGAGCGATCCGGTGCACCGGCCGTGACAGGGGCCTTGCACCAGCAGCCGGATCGTTGACCGCGCGCCTGGGGGGAGGCGCGTCGCGAAGCACCGACGGAGGATTCGAACAACCGTGGATGCGCAAAGCCGTGGGCGGGCGGACGAGATCGACCCCGCAGACCAGTGGGTGCTCAATCCCCGCACCGGCAACTACGAACTGCGACTGGGCCATTCCGCTGCGCAGCAGCACACGGTCGCCGCGCCCCGCAGATCCCGCAGGACCGCCACGGCTCCCTCCGCGCCGACCGCTCCCTCCCCGGCCGTACCCAAGCCCCGCCGCGGCGAAGGCCTGCCCGGCGGGCGGCGCGGCGGGCGTCCGCGCAAGGGCGGCGGTCCACCCCGGCGGCGCAAGGTGCTGGTGGCGACGGGCGGGACGCTGGCGCTGCTGCTGGTCGGCGGCGGGCTGGGCTCGTACCTCTACTACGAGCACCTGAACGGCAACCTGAAGGTCATCGACACCGGTGGCGCGGGCGCCGGTTTCAAGAAGGACCAGCCGATCAACATCCTGGTGATCGGCACCGACAAGCGCAGCGGCAAGGGCAACGAGGGCTACGGGGACGCGGAGAGCGTCGGGCACGCCGACACCACGATCCTCTTCCACGTGTCCAAGGACCGCACCAACGCGACGGCGCTGTCCATCCCGCGCGACCTGATCACCGACATCCCGGCCTGCCCGACGAAGCAGTCGAACGGTTCGGTGAAGGACATCGCGGGCACCAAGGGGACCCGCTTCAACAACAGCCTGGGGCAGGAGGGGCGCGACCCGGGCTGCACGATGCGCACGGTCAAGCAGCTGACCGGCATCGAGGTCGACAACTTCATGATGGTCGACTTCAACGCGGTGAAGAACCTGAGCACGGCGGTGGGCGGGGTGCCCGTCTGCGTGGAGAAGGACGTCAACGACCGCGATTCCAAGCTGAACCTGAAGGCGGGCGAGCACCGCCTCCAGGGCGAGCAGGCGCTGGCCTTCGTGCGGACGCGGCACGCGTTCGGCAACGAGAGCGACCTGGACCGGATCAAGACCCAGCAGCAGTTCCTGGGTTCGATGATGCGGGAGATGAAGTCCAAGGAGACGCTGACCAGTCCGAAGAAGTTCGTGTCGCTGGCGGAGGCGGCCACCAAGTCGCTGACGGTGGACCAGGGGCTGGGGTCGATCGGGAAGCTCACCGACCTCGCGGGTGAGTTGAAGGACATGAACCTCAAGAACATCACCTTCACCACGCTCCCGGTGCTCGACAACCCGAACGAGCCGGTGAACCGCAAGTCGACCGTGGTCCTCAACGCGGCGCCCGCCGAGGAGCTGCTGCGGATGATCCGCGCGGACGTCTCGCTCACCGAGGTCGAGAAGAAGGAGGCGGCGGCGAAGGAAGCGGCCGACGCCGACGCCAAGGCCCGGCAGGACGCGGTGCTGCAGGGCAGCCGCGCGCCCGCGGGTGACGTCCGGGTGGACGTGTACAACGGCGGTGGGCCGCCGGGATCGGCCTCCACTACCCTGACCTGGCTGCAGAACAGCAAGGGCGTCCTCAAGGCCGGGAACCACGGCAACGCCTCCACCCGGCTGGGCGCCACCCAGCTGGAGTTCGCCCCGAACCAGGCCGACCAGGCCCGGGCGCTGGCGGACATGATGGGGCTGTCCGGTGCCGCGCTGAAGATGGGTTCCGTGGACGCGGGTCCGAGGACGCCGATGAAGCTGACGCTGGGTTCCGACTTCAAGGAGCCCGGGAAGCCGCTCGGCGCGCCGGAGGCCGCGCAGCAGGCGCCCGAGGGGCTCCAGCGGGTCGAGGCGGACAAGGCGGTCTGCGCGAAGTGAGCGGTCCGCGCCACGGGGGCGGACGGCTGTTAGGCACGCACGCACCAGCACCACCGATCTTTCGACCGGCCGGCGTATGACGGGCGGTAGCCGGTAGGACCGGCACCACACCGACCAGTAGTGATCTTGAGGGGGGACGCGTGAAGCACAGCAGCGTGCGGGGGGAGGGGGCGCCCGACCAGGCCGCCGACGGCATATCCGACGACGAGCGGAAGACCTCCGCATCGGTGCCCCCGCCCCGGAAGGGCTCGGGTACGGACCGGCCCGCGGAAGGCGGGATCCCGGTGCGGCGGCGGCGCCGCCGGGTGCTGTTCTGGGTGGCGTCCGTCATGGCGTTCCTGATCCTGGGGACGTCGGCGGCCGGGTACCTCTACTACCGTCACCTCGACGGCAACATCCGCAGCGGGCAGCGCCTGAGCGGCGAGAGCGGCGTGGAGAAGACCCACGCCAACGCCAAGGGCCAGCGGCCGCTGAACATCCTGCTGATCGGCTCGGACAGCCGCAACAAGCCGGAGAACGTCGAACTCGGCGGCAGCCGCGACACCGTGGGCAACCCCCCGCTCGCGGACGTGCAGATGCTGCTGCACGTGTCGGCCGACCGGGAGAACGCCTCCGTGGTGAGCGTCCCGCGCGACACCCGGCTCGAAATACCCGAGTGCACGGACCCGAAGACCGGCGAGAAGTTCAAGAAGACCCGGGCGATGATCAACGAGTCGCTCGGCCGGGGCGGCCCCGGCTGCACGCTGGCCACGTGGGAGAAGCTGACCAACGTCTACATCGACCACTGGATGATGATCGACTTCTCCGGTGTGGTGCAGATGGCCGACGCGGTCGGCGGCGTGCCGGTCTGCGTCAAGGACAACGTCTGGGACCGGCCGATAGCCACCTCCGGCGGCGGCTCCGGCCTCAAGCTCCAGAAGGGCACCACCCGGGTCAAGGGCGAGCAGGCCCTGCAGTGGCTGCGCACCCGGCACGCGTTCAGCAGCGACCTGGGCCGGGCGCAGGCCCAGCACATGTACATGAACTCGATGATGCGCGAGCTCAAGAGCCAGAACGCCTTCACCGACGTCGGCCGGATCACGGCGCTGGCCGAGGCCGGTACCAAGGCGCTGGAGGTCTCGGAGGAGATCGGCTCGGTCAAGAAGCTCTACAACCTGGCCATGCAGCTCAAGGACGTGCCGACCAACCGCATCACGATGACGACGATGCCGACCTTCCAGGACCCCTCGGACCCTGACCGGCTCGTGGTGAACCCGGCGGACGCCGACAAGCTGTGGACGATGCTCCGCAAGGACGTGGCCTTCGACAAGAACGGCACTCCGACCACCCCGGAGAGCCCCTCGGCGTCCGCGCCGGCCGCGTCGGCCTCGCCCTCCCCCGGGGCCTCGCAGCCGGGCCAGCCCGCGCCGTCGGGCCAGCCGTCCCAGCCGGGCCAGGCGCCGTCCGCGGCCCCGTCGACCGCGCCGGACAAGATCCAGGTGGACGTGGTCAACGGCACCGCCGTGGAGAAGATGCCGCTGGCGCCCCGGCGGGCGAACGTGGTGGCCGAGGCCCTGGTCTCCAAGGGCTTCACGGGGGCCCGCGCGGACAGCGCGCTGACCCCGGAGAAGGCCACCGTGGTGCGCTACCCGTCCCCCGACCTGGCCGACGAGGCGCAGAGCGTGGCGGCGGCCATGGGCATCCCGGGCACCGCAGTGCAGCAGTCGGCGGACGTCTCCAAGATCACCCTGGTCGTGGGCGGCGACTGGCGCGACGGCGCCGTCTACCCGCAGCAGGCGCCGCCGGAGGCCGGTTCCGTGCCGGACTCGGCCGACGCCCTCAACGGTTCGGACACCGGGGCCTGCATGGAGGTCTACAAGCCGTACCGGTGGTGAGCTGGCCCGGTCGAACGCGCAAGGGGTGACGCGGTCCGTGGAGGACCGGGTCACCCCTTGCGCCGTTTCCGGTTCCCGCGGCGGTGTCAGACCTTCACGGTCGGGTATCGGTGTCTCGTTACCGCGTACGGGGGAAACGGGTGCGCGGCGGACGAGCGGTACGGACAGCGGCTGATCGTATGGGCCTACTGTTCTGAAAAATCTGCCCGATGTGCCGGCCGGTCAGCACCGTGAGCGAACCGCCGGCTCCGTCCCCGTGCTGTCCCCCGCGGAGGTGTCCACCGTGCCCCAGCCGCACCGTCCCACCCCACCCGCCCGGCCCTCCCAGCCGCAGCGTGCGCGCGGCGGCGGCCGCCGGGGCCGGCGCCGGGACGGCCGGCCGCGGTGGGGGGTGCGGATCGCGGCCGGGATGTCGCTGGTGGTGCTGGGGTCCGGGGCGGTCGGGCACGCGGTGATGACCGGCCTGGACACCGGGATCGAACGGGTCGACCCCTTCAAGGACATGAAGAACCGCCCGCAGGCCGGGCACGGCATGAACTTCCTGCTCGTCGGCACCGACGGCCGCGACCGGATCACCCCGGAGGAGAAGCGCGCGTTCCGGCTCGGCGGCGCCCCCTGCCACTGCACCGACACGATCATGCTGGTGCACCTCTCCGCCGACCGGGAACGGGCCAGCGTCGTCAGCCTGCCCCGGGACAGCTACGCCGAGCTGCCCGCCCACCGCGACCCGGTGACCGGCAAACCGCACCGGCCGCACCCCGTGAAGCTCAACGCCGCCTACGCCGAGGGCGGGCCGAACCTGACCGTGCGCACCGTGGAGAACATGACCCGGGTCAAGATCGACCACTACCTGGAGGTGGACTTCAGCAGCTTCATGAAGACCGTGGACGCGATGGGCGGCGTGGAGATCTGCACCGTCAAGGCGCTGCACGACCAGAACACCGGCCTGGACCTGCTGCCCGGCACGCACCGGCTCAGCGGCGGCCAGGCCCTCCAGTACGTCCGCTCCCGCCATGTCGACGGGGCCTCCGACCTGGGCCGCATGCAGCGGCAGCAGCGGTTCGTCGCCGCCCTCGTCAAACAGGCCACCGGGGGCGGGGTGCTGCTCAACCCGGTGAAGTTCAAGGAGGTCAGCTCGACCCTGCTGGGCTCGGTGCGGGCCGACCGCGACTTCGGGTCGGAGCAGATGCTGGCGCTCGGCCAGGCCATGCGCGGCTTCACGCCCTCCTCGTCCGAGTTCGCCTCGGTGCCGGTCGGGGACGCCTCGTACCCGGTCAAGGGCATCGGCTCGACGGTGAAGTGGGACGGGCCGAAGGCGGCCCGGCTCTTCGAGGCGCTGCGCCAGGACCGGCCGCTCGCCCCGCCCCGGCCCGGCGGGGGCGCCGGCGGGCGGCAGCGGCCCGCCGCCGTGCCGGTGGACGTGCCGCCGCAGCAGGTCCGGGTCCAGGTGGAGAACGGGACGCGGATCGACGGGCTCGGCGGCCGGGTGGACGAGGCCCTGCGCGCCACCGGCTTCGACACCACCCGCGCCCCGGGCAACGCCGCCAGCCGCGACGTGAGGCGCACGGTGATCGCGTACGACCCGCGCTGGGACCGCTCCGCCCGCACGGTGGCGGCCGCGCTGCCGGGCAGCGAGCTGCGCGCGGTCGCCGGGCAGGGCCGCACGGTGCTGGTGACGGCCGGCTCGGAGTACCGCAAGGTGGTGCCGGTGCGGGCCGAGGACCCCTACCAGGACGGCGGGGCCCAGGCCGTCACCGGCGACCAGGTGGTGTGCGGGCCGTAGCCGTGGCCGCGGACGCCGGCTAAGCGGCGCGTTCCAGCAGGGAGACCGTCAGGCCGCGCACCGTCTTGCTCTCGACCACCTTGTAGTGGCTGCGCAGCGCTTCGGCCTGCCCCTTGGGGAGCTTGTGGTACGGGTTGTCCGTGCCGCTCCAGGTCACCACCCACACCCGGGGGGTGCCGCGCAGGCACTGGACGGGCTGGGCGCACTCCTTCGGGAACAGGTCGTCGCGCTCCAGCGCGGAGCGCTCCGCGAAGACGTCCCGGAGGTGGACGCGGTCCGGCAGGTAGTACTCCACCTGGAAGTCGATCATGAACACCCGGTCGTCGCCGCGGACCGGCACGAACCCGTCCCCGGGCCGGTAGCCCTTGGCGATGATCTTCGCGGCGGCCTGGCCGTCCTGGTCGACCCTGGCCCACTCGGTGCGCATCTGCCGCTGGTCGGGAAGGCCGAGGACGATCAGCGCGGCCAGCCCGAGCACGCCGGCCCGCCGCGGCCGCAGCGCGGCCAGCGCGGCGGCCGCGAGCACCACCCAGGCGGGCACGGTGAAGAGCAGGTAGCGGTCCATGAAGTACGAGGTGCTGCCCTGCGAGACCACCCAGGCGGCCACGATCGGGGCCGCGCCGGTCAGCAGGAGCTCCCCGGCGGGCCGCCGGCCCCGGCTCCAGGCGAGCGGGAGCAGCACCAGCGCGGCGAGGAGGAGGCCGGTCGTCGGGGAGCTGAAGAGGTTGCTCCACAGGTCGGCGAAGCTCCGCAGGTGCGGGGTCTTGATCCAGCTGATCTGCCGGGTGACCTGGCGCTGCCCCAGCAGCACCAGCGGCACCACGGGCAGCAGGCCCGCGGCCACCGTCACCGCGAACGCGACGACCGTGCGCCCGCGCCGGTCCCGCCGCCAGCGCAGCAGCACGATCAGGCCGTGCGGCAGCAGGATCAGCAGGGACACGACGTGGAACAGCCCGGCCGCCGCCACGGCGAGGGCGTACGGGGCCCAGCGCCGCAGGGCCGGACGCTCCAGCGCCCGCAGCAGCAGCCAGGTCGCGGCGCTGACGGCGAGCACGACGAAGGCGTACGAGCGCGCCTCCTGCCCGTACCGGGACACGGCCGGGACGAAGGCGAAGAGCAGCCCGGTGAAGACGGCCGTGCGGCGGTCGAAGAGCGTGCGGGCCGTCAGGACGGTGAAGGCGGCGGCACCGGCCACGGCGAGCGCCGACGGGAGCCGGAGCATGGCGAGGGAGTCCCCGAAGACGGAGACCCAGCCGTGCAGCAGGAGGTAGTAGGCGCCGGAGACGGCGTCCACGTGCTCCAGCATGTCGATCAGCTCGCCGGTGCTTCGCGAGGCGGCGTTCCAGCTGGCGAGCTCGTCCCGCCAGGGCTCGGCGCGGCCGATGCCGAAGGCGGCGACGGCCAGGGTCAGCAGGGCGGCCCACAGCCAGTCGAGGCGGGCCGGCAGCCGGCGGGGCGCCGCGGGCTCCTCGTCCGAGCCGGCGCTTCGGCGCCCGGCCGCACCGGCCGGGGAGTCGGGCAGCGTGCGTGCGGAGGTCATCGGGTGGAAGCGCCTTCTGGGGGCGGCAGGGCGCTCGACGGTCGCGGCGCGGCTGCGTACGGGTGGTCGGACGTCAGCGCAGCAGTCTACGGGGGCGTCACTGCCGCAGCCGAATGGATCACTCCTCGATGCCCTCGGCGGCCCGCCGCGCGCGCAGCTCGGTGATCGCCTGCCGGCGGGCGAGCCGGTGGGTGCGGCGGATCTGCGCCTCCTGGTAGCGGCGCTCGTCCTGCTCGGTCTCCGTGATCACGGGCGGGACCCGGCGGGGCTTGCCGTCGGAGTCCACCGCCGTGAAGACGAGGTAGGCGCTGCCGACCTGGGTGGCGGGGCTCGACTCGTTCCACCGCTCGGCGAGGACGCGCACGCCGACCTCCATCGAGGTGCGTCCGGTCCAGTTGACCTGCGCCCGGACGTGGACCAGGTCGCCGACGCGGACGGGGGCGAGGAAGGCCATCTCGTCCATGGAGGCGGTGACGGCGGGGCCGCCGGAGTGCCGCCCGGCCACGGCGCCGGCGGCGTCGTCGACCAGCTTCATGATCACGCCGCCGTGCACGGTGCCGAGCAGGTTGGTGTCGTTGGCCGTCATGATGTGGCTGAGGGTGGTCCGGGACGCCGAGATCGGCTTGCCCTCGGGTGCGTCCGGTATCTGTGTCATGCAACCACCTTAAGTGCGGCCCGTAGGCATCAGGTGTGCAACAGGCGCGGTACGAAGCACGGCCCGGGGTGTCGGGCGGTACTCCCGGCCGGGCATCCTTGTGCGCATGAGTGACTGGGACGGGTACGGCGAGCGCGATGCGCGGGGCCGCCGCGATGACGGGTACGGGCGCGGCAGCGGGCAGGCGCAGCCGGACGGTGCGCAGCGGATGCGCCACGTCCAGCGGCAGCCGCAGCAGCCGCAGCCGCAGCGCCCGGCGCGTCCGCCGGTCCCGCCGCAGGCCCCGCCGCCGGGCGGCCGTCCGGGGCGCGGGGTGCCGCAGCAGGCGCAGGGTCCCGGCTCCGGCTTCGACAGCGGCTACAACACCGGCCAGGTGTACGGGCGTCCCGCGGGCCCCGGCGGGCCGGGCCAGCGTCCGCCGGGCGGGCCGGGCAGGCCGCAGGGGCCGGCCCCGGACTGGCGCAAGCGGATCAAGATCGGTTCGATCGCGGTGGTCTCTGTACTCCTCGTGACCGGTATCGGCACCTACTTCTGGGCGGACTCGCAGGTGCGCCGCGAGGTGGACCTGTCGAAGGTCATCGAGCGCCCGAAGGAGGGCGACTGCACCACGTACCTGATCGTGGGCTCCGACAGCCGCGAGGGGATGTCCGACGAGGAGAAGAAGAAGCTCCACACGGGCTCCGCCGAGGGCAAGCGCACCGACTCGATGATGATCCTCGCGAAGTGCTCCAGCGGGAACACGATGATCTCGCTGCCGCGCGACTCGGACGTGGAGATCCCGTCCTTCGTCGGCTCCCAGTCGGGCAAGAAGTTCCCCTCGCAGGGGCGCCGGGTCAAGCTCAACGCCGCGTACGCGGAGGACGGCCCGGAGCTGCTGGTGCGGACGGTGGAGTTCAACACCGGCCTGCGCATCGACCACTACGCCGAGATCGGCTTCGCGGGCTTCGCGAACATCGTCGACGCGCTCGGCGGGGTGGAGCTGGACATCGAGCAGGGCTTCAAGGACGAGAAGTCGGGCGCCGACTTCAAGGCGGGCAAGCAGACCCTCAACGGCGAGCAGTCGCTGGCCTTCGTCCGCACCCGCTACGCCTTCGCCGAGTCGGACCTGCAGCGGACGAAGAACCAGCAGAAGTTCCTCTCCGCGCTCGCCAGCCAGGCGGCCACCCCGGGCACGGTCCTGAACCCCTTCTCCCTGTACCCGGTCATGGGCGCCGGCCTGGACACGCTGATCGTGGACAAGGACATGGGGCTGTGGGACATGGGGCAGATGTTCTTCGCGATGAAGGGCATCAGCGGCGGTGAGGGCGTGTCGATGAACATGCCGATCTCCGGTCAGCGCGGCGGCAACCTGGTCTGGGACAAGGCGAAGGTGCAGCAGCTGGTCAAGGAGATCCAGAACGACCAGAAGGTGACCGTCAAGGGGCAGTGACCCGGCCCCCGTCGGGTGGTGGAACGAAGGAGGAGGGGCACCCCGGGCGGGGTGCCCCTCCTCCTTCGTCGTCCGTCCGTGCGTTACTTGCCGGCGCGGGCGCGGAGCTTCCACGGCATGGCGATGGACTCCAGCTGGACGGCCAGGTTCATCTTGGACTCGCCGACGGTGCGGTCCTCGAAGTGGATCGGGACCTCCATCACCTGGAAGCCGCGGCGCAGGGCCTTGAACTTCATCTCCACCTGGAAGCTGTAGCCGGCGCTGCCGATCGACGCGAGGTCGATCGCCTTGAGCGCGCCGGCGCTCCACAGGTTGAAGCCGCCGGTGATGTCGCGGACGCGGGTGCCGAGGATGGTGCTCGCGTACGCGTTGGCCCAGCGGGAGAGCAGCTTGCGGTGCGCGCCCCAGGCGTCGGAGAGGGTGCCGCCCGGCACGTAGCGGGAGCCGACGACGAGACCGGCGCCGGTGGAGCGGGCGACGCCCAGCATCTCGGCGATCTTGCCGGCCGGGTGGGAGCCGTCGGCGTCCATCTGGAGGACGTACTCGGCGCCGTCCTCGACGGCCTTGGCCATGCCCGCCGCGTAGGCGCGGCCGAGGCCGTCCTTGGCGGTGCGGTGCAGGACGGACATGCGGGGCTTGCCGTCCTCGGTGAGGAAGCCCTCGGCGAGCTCGTCGGCGATCTTGCCGGTGCCGTCGGGCGAGGAGTCGTCGACGATCAGCAGGCGCAGGCCCGGCTGGTCGAGGCCCATGAGCAGCTCCACCATGCCCGGCAGGTTGCCCGCCTCGTTGTAGGTGGGCATGACCACGGTGAGCGGCGTGTCCGCCCAGGTGTCGGGGAGCTTGGTGGTTGCGACGTCGGTCGGGCGGGGAGTCTGCTGCTCGCCTATCACAGGTTGTGCCTCACTGAAGTTGGTCACCGGTCGGAGGAGAAACGGACGGCGGCGTCCGGCAGTTCAGCCTCGCACCACACCCGCACCCCTGCGCGAAGTTCGTTGTCAGCCCCCACGACGGCGCCGTCGCCGATGACCGCGCCCGTCAGCACCGTGCGCGTTCCCACCGAGGCGCCTGCGCCGATGAGGCTGGCGCTCACCACCGTGTCCGCGCCGAGGATCGCGCCGTCCAGCACGATGGAGCCCTGGACGACAGCACCCGATTCGATCCGGGCGCCGGCACCCACAACGGTACCGCCCGAGAGCTTGGCGCCCTCCGCCACCTCGGCACCGGGGAGCACGAGGGCCTCGCCGCGCGGGCCGGGGACGGCCGGGGAGGCGACGACGCCGCGCACCAGGTCGGCGGAGGCCTGGACGAAGGACTCGGGCTTGCCGAGGTCCAGCCAGTAGGTGTCCTCGGTGACGCCGTGGAGCTTGGCGCCGGAGGCGAGCAGGCCGGGGAAGGTCTCGCGCTCGACGGACACCGCCCGGCCGGCCGGGATGGAGTCGATCACGCTGCGGCGGAAGACGTAGCAGCCGGCGTTGATCTGGTCGGTGATGATCTCCTCGGGGGTCTCCGGCTTCTCGGTGAAGGCCAGCACCCGCCCGTCGGAGTCGGTGGGGACCAGGCCGAAGGCGCGGGGGTCCTCGACGCGTACGAGGTGCAGGGAGACGTCGGCGTCGGCCGCCTGGTGCGACTCGACCAGGCCGGCGATGTCGAGACCGGTGAGGATGTCGCCGTTGAAGACGAGGACCGGGGAGTCCGGGCCGCCCGTCAGGCGCTCGGCGGCGTTGCGGATGGCGCCGCCCGTGCCCAGCGGCTCGTCCTCGACGACGTATTCGAGGGTGATGCCGAAGTCGGAACCGTCGCCGAAGTAGGGCTCGAAGACCTCGGCGAGGTAGCAGGTGGCCATCACGATGTGCGTGACACCGGCGGCGGCGGCCCTGGCTATCTGGTGGGCGAGGAACGGGACGCCCGCTGCCGGAACCATCGGCTTGGGGGTGTTCACCGTCACGGGGCGCAGTCGCGTCCCCTGCCCGCCGACCAGCAGGATCGCTTCCGTCATTTTGTTCTCTCCCCAACCGGTTCGGGCGTACGAAGCTTCAAAGTTAGCCCATCCCGGGCGGTGCAAAGCCCGGAGGCGGGCCGTGCGGGCCGCCTCCGGCAACGTTCCGGTTACGGCGGGTTCCGCACTCCGGGCGGGCGCGGGGACCCGTTTGTCCCCTCTATATGTACGGCGTGCCGGCCGCGCGGCCGAAGACCCGCTGCTCAGCGGCGAAAGCCCGCCCGCGAGATCCGCCCGCGCCCCGCGGGCCGTGCGGGACGGCGGAGGGGCTCCTCCTCGGGCGGGGCGCCGCCGCCCGCCGGGGGCGTGCGGTCGCGGCCCGGCCGCCCGCTGGATCGGAATCGTTACAAAGGAGGGTGTACGGAAAGGCCCAGTCGCAACAGGTTCGACGCCGGGAGACCTGGCCATGTCTCCGCTGTTCCTCGGCAAGGACCCCCACACCGACGAGGACCCCTGTCCCACCGTCCGAGTGGACGACGAGACCGCTGACCTTGTCCTCCACGTGCGGAAGACGGATCAGGCGACCGAATTCGGCCCGATCCCGGACACGCAAGTACCACTCCAGGAAATGGGAAAGCCCCGGTTGCCTCGGGGACTCCAACGGAACACGGAGCTGAGGACGGCGGTTCGGTTAACCTTCCGCAGCCGACATGGAGTCCAGCACCGATCTGGTCTTGTCAGTCACCTCTCCACCCGCCTTGCCCGCCACGGTGCCCAAATAGCCGTCCCTGCGCGCCTTCTTCAAGTGGTCCTTGATCGTCTCCGGGCGCCGTCGGATCAGCCGGGCAAGCCATGGGACCGGAGCAGGGGCCCCACCCGCAGCCATGGCGGAGTAGGCCAGGGCCAGGGTCGCCAGGTAGCGCTCCGAAACGCCCTCCTCGGCCAGCAGGCGCCCTGCGGCCTCAGCCGAGGTGTCTAGCCGTTGCGTGAAGTCCTGGAGGCTCCTCTGGGCCTCTGGCGCCTTCTTGGCCAGCTGCGTGGCGGCAGCGATGTCCAGCCTCCGGAGAACGGTCGTGGAGACGCCTCGCACGACATCGCCGGGTTCGGCATCGTCGGCCGGTTGTACCGTCACCCGCTGCGGACCACCCGTGACGGGCCCCTCCGGCCACCACAGCCGGACCACCCAGCCCCCGTACTGCTGGGTGATCTCGTATCCACTCTCACCTGCTCGCATGCCCCTACCATACGCCACCCAGGGCGGTCCACCTGGTGTTGACAGCTGAGGGTGGCCAGCATGCAGACTGGTGGCAGGGGGGCAACCACGGACGGCACGGGGCGGCCCATTCACGACGGGAGAGGCCGGCACGTGGCAAGGGCATGGGTGGCGCGTTCCAAGGACGATCCGAAGAAATGGACGACGTTCTGGTACGACCCGGATGACGACCTGCGGCAGAAGTCGTTCGAGATGAAGAAGCGCGCTGACGAGCACCGGAAGCGGAAGGAGCAGGAGCTGGACGCAGGGGCCTGCCTGGACGACAAGCTGGGGAAGCAGCCGGTGACCGCGGTCTGGGAGCAATGGACGAATCAAAGGAAGCTGGAGAACAGCACCAAGAAGCAGTACCGATCGATCCAGAACACGACCCTCGAACCGTTCTTCAAGGCCCGCTCCATCGTCTCGTTGAAGGTCGCGGACATCGAGCAGTGGCTGTTGTGGATGGAGCAGAACCGCAAGCTCTCAGCTCGGACCCGGCGCCAGCGGTTCTCGTTCTTCTCCGGGATGATGGACTGGGCCGTGGTCAACGAGATCATCGAGCGCAACCCGTGCAAGAAGATCAGACACGCGGGCAGCCGAGCCAAGGAGCTCCGCGAGCACAAGAGCACCGCCAGGCGGCTGACGACTCGGGAAGTCCTGGCGATGCTCAACGGGGCCCCGCCCCGGTACCGAGCGATGCTCTGGCTCATGGCGGGATGCGGTCTGCGGATCGGTGAGGCCATGGCGGTCTCCCGTGATCAGATCGACTTCCAGGCCGAAGTCCTGCGCGTTGACTTCCAGATCACGGAGGACGGCAAATCCGAGTCCGGCAAGAACAGCGCTCTACAACGACGGCACATCAAGGCCCGGGACGAGGAGGAGCCTGGGCGCATCGTGCCACTCCCTCCGAATGTGGCGTTCGAGCTGCGCAGGCACATCAAGAACCACGGCATGTGGGGGCCGGAGCGCCTGCTGTTCCCCAACGCGACCCGCACCGGGTACGTGTACGCCTCGTACTTCTACCGGCAGATCTGGCTGCCCGCCCTGACGAAGGGCGAGGTGCCCTACTGCAAGCCGCATTCCATGCGGCACTACTACGGATCCCGGTTGCTCTATGCGGGCGTCCCTGAGAACGACGTGGCCGACTGGATGGGGCACAGCAGCACGGACGTGCTCCGCGAGCACTACCACTACATCTTCGAGGGGGCCGAGCAGCGCGGACGCACGGCCATCGCAACCATGCTGACGGCTGGTGCGAACGACCCCACGGGGCGGGGCGAAGTCGCCTGACCCGGCCCATGCCAAAGACCCCCGGCGCTATGCCGGGGGTCTTTTGTTTGCACAGGTCAAAGCCGGTTCGGACCTCATCGTCAGCCCAGGATCTCCCCAGCATGACGCCCAGGAGCGGCCCGGAACGGGCCCGAACGGTCCGAAAGCCGATCACGACTCCCGGGCGACACAAAGGGGCGCTGACCTGCGAAAACGCTACTAAGGAAGGTTCCTCGCCATGACGATTCGCTGGACTTGGTTCGTACCTTCATAAATTTGGGTGATCTTCGCGTCGCGCATCATGCGCTCGACCGGGTAGTCGCGGGTGTAGCCGTAGCCGCCGAGGAGCTGGACGGCGTCCGTGGTGACCTCCATGGCCACGTCGGAGGCGAAGCACTTGGCGGCGGCGCCGAAGAAGGTCAGGTCGCTGTCGACACGCTCCGACTTGGCGGCGGCCGCGTAGGTCAGCTGGCGGGCGGCCTCGATCTTCATGGCCATGTCCGCGAGCATGAACTGGACGCCCTGGAAGTCGCCGATCGGCTTGCCGAACTGCTTGCGCTCCTGGACGTAGCCCTTGGCGTAGTCCAGGGCTCCCTGGGCGATGCCGAGGGCCTGGGCGGCGATGGTGATGCGGGTGTGGTCGAGGGTCTTCATCGCGGTGGCGAAGCCGGTGCCCTCGGCGCCGATCATGCGGTCGGCGGGGATGCGGACGTTGTCGAGGTAGACCTCGCGCGTCGGGGAGCCCTTGATGCCGAGCTTCTTCTCGGGGGCGCCGAAGGAGACGCCCTCGTCGGACTTCTCGACGACGAAGGCCGAGATGCCCTTGGAGCGCTTCTCCGGGTCGGTGACGGCCATGACCGTGTAGTAGTCGGAGACGCCCGCGTTGGTGATCCAGCGCTTGACGCCGTTGAGCACCCAGAAGTCGCCGTCGCGGACCGCGCGGGTCTTCATGCCGGCCGCGTCGGAGCCCGCGTCGGGCTCGGAGAGGCAGTACGAGAACATCCCGTCGCCCTTGGCCAGCGGGCCGAGGTACTTGGCCTTGAGCTCCTCGGAGCCGGAGAGGATCACCGGGAGGGAGCCGAGCTTGTTCACGGCCGGGATCAGGGAGGAGGAGGCGCAGACGCGGGCCACTTCCTCGATCACGATCACGGTGGCGAGGGCGTCGGCGCCGGCGCCGCCGTAGGTCTCGGGCACGTGGACGGCGTGCAGGTCGTTGGCGACGAGGGCGTCGAGGGCCTCCTGCGGGAAGCGGGCCTCCTCGTCGACCGCGGCCGCGAACGGGAGGATCTTCGCCTCGCAGAGCGCGCGGACGGACTCGCGGAGCATGTCGTGCTCCTCGGCCGGGCGGTACAGGTCGAAGTCGGCAGAACCCGCCAAGATCTCTCACTCCCCAAGGTCACGCGCCGTGGAGCGGGCGACAGCCGTGTGTCGCTGTCGCGCGCCCGGCGCGGGATGCTAACTACCGTTAAGTAACCCAAATTCTAGTTCCCGGCGTCCGTGCAGCGATATGCGGCGCGTACGTGAGCTGCGTGACAGCCGGATGCTCCTGGGAACGTCCCCCCGGACCGGCCCGACTATGCTCGGGGCCGCAAACGGCCCCGCACCTCTGGAGCATCCATGGCCCCCCTCAAGATCACCGTGATCGGCACCGGCTACCTCGGCGCCACCCACGCCGCGGCCATGGCGGAACTCGGATTCGAGGTGCTGGGCCTGGACGTGGTCCCGGAGAAGATCGCGATGCTGGAGGCCGGCCGGGCCCCGATGTACGAGCCCGGCCTGGAGGATCTGCTCGCCCGGCACGTGGCGGGACTTCCCGGATCCAGCGGCCGGCTGCGGTTCACCCGGTCCTGGGAGGAGCTCGGCGCGTTCGGCGACGTCCACTTCGTGTGCGTGAACACCCCGCAGAAGCACGGCGAGTACGCCTGCGACATGTCGTACGTCGACGCGGCCTTCGAGTCGCTCGCCCCGCACCTGGACGGGCCGGCGCTGGTGGTCGGCAAGTCGACCGTGCCGGTGGGCTCCGCGGCGCGGCTCGCGGCGAAGCTGGCGGAGCTGGCCCCGGCGGGCGCGGACGTGGAACTGGCGTGGAACCCGGAGTTCCTGCGCGAGGGCTTCGCGGTGCAGGACACCCTGCACCCCGACCGGATCGTCATCGGCGTCCGGGGCGAGCGCGGCGAGAAGCTGCTGCGCGAGGTGTACGAGACCCCGATGTCCGAGGGCAGCCCGCTGGTGGTCACCGACTTCCCGACCGCGGAACTGGTCAAGACGGCCGCGAACTCCTTCCTGGCCACCAAGATCTCCTTCATCAACGCGATGGCGGAAGTGTGCGAGGCCGCCGGCGGCGACGTGGTCAAGCTGGCCGAGGCCATCGGCCACGACGACCGGATCGGCTCGAAGTTCCTGCGCGCCGGCATCGGCTTCGGCGGCGGCTGCCTGCCCAAGGACATCCGCGCCTTCATGGCCCGCGCCGGCGAGCTGGGCGCCGACCAGGCCCTGACCTTCCTGCGGGAGGTCGACTCCATCAACATGCGCCGCCGCGGCCACATGGTCGAGCTGGCCCGCGAGGCCGTCGGCGGCTCCTTCCTCGGCAAGCGGGTCGCCGTCCTCGGCGCCACCTTCAAGCCCGACTCCGACGACGTCCGCGACTCCCCCGCCCTCAACGTCGCCGGGCAGATCCACCTCCAGGGCGGCCAGGTCACCGTCTACGACCCCAAGGGCATGGACAACGCCCGCCGCGTCTTCCCCACCCTCGGCTACGCGGACTCCGCGCTCGCGGCCGCCCGCGGCGCCGAGGTCGTCCTGCACCTCACCGAGTGGCGCGAGTTCCGCGACCTCGACCCCGCCGAACTCGGCGCCGTCGTCACCGACCGCCTCGTCCTCGACGGGCGCAACGCCCTGGACCCGGCGCGCTGGCGGGCGGCCGGCTGGACGTACCGCGCGATGGGCCGGCCGCAGGCCTGACGCCATGACGACGACCAGCAGCCTCCCCGCCGGCCCGGGCGCCCCCGCCACGGCGGCCGCGCCCGCCTCGCACCGCCGGCGGACGTCCTTCGAAGCGGCCGCGCGCGGCCGCGGCGCCCTGCTCGGCATCGCCGCCTTCTGGCTGGCCAGCCGGGCCGCGATGCTCTGGATGCTCGTCAACGACTTCTTCAGCTCGAACCTCGTCCGCGTGGAGGTCACCGCGACCTACCACAACTGGTACGACGTCCTCTCGACCTGGACGCTGCCGCAGAACGACATCATGTGGCAGTACCCCCCGGCCGCGGCGGCGGTCTTCCTCTCCCCCGACCTGCTGCCGTTCCTCACCTACTTCCAGGCCTTCGTGGCCCTGACGGTGCTCTGCGACGGCGTGGTCCTGCTCGGCCTCGTCCGGGCGGCGCGCAGGAGCGACGGCAGCATGGCCGGCGCCCTGCTGTGGCTGGTGGCGCTGCCGATGATGATGGCGACCCCCTTCGCCCGCTACGACATCCAGGTCACCCTGCTCGCGGTCTTCGCGCTGCTCGCACTGCGCGGCCGCCCCCGGGCCGGCGGGATCGTCGCCGGCATCGGCGCGATGGTCAAGGTGTGGCCGCTGCTGACCCTGCTCGGCACCCCGCGCGGCAGGTCGACCCGGGACGCCCTCGTCGCGGCCGCGCTGTCCGGCGCGGCACTGCTCGCCGTCTTCGCGGCGCTGTTCAGCGACCCGCTCGGCTTCCTCGGCAACCAGGGCGACCGCGGCGTGCAGGTCGAGTCCCTCGGCGGCTCCGTGCTGATGGCGGCCCGCTTCCTGGAGCTGTGGCCCGGCCGGATCGACTTCCAGTACGGGGCCTTCGAGTACATCGGCCCGTACGTGCCGGACATCGCGCGGGCCTCGCTCGCCCTGACCCTGGCCGGCTTCCTGCTGCTCCTGCTGTGGCGCGTCCGGGCGAACCACTGGACGAGCGCGACGCCTTTCGACGCCGCGCTCTGCGCGATCATGGTCTTCACGGTCACCAGCCGCGTCATCAGCCCGCAGTACATGATCTGGCTGCTCGGTCTCGCCGCCGTCTGCCTGACCTCCAGGAACACCACCCAGCGCCCGGTCGCCTGGCTGCTCGTCGCCGCCAACGCGCTGACCACGCTGATCTTCCCGGTCTGGTACGCCGACATCCTCGCCACCAGCGCGCTCGGCACGGTCCTGCTGTGCCTGCGCAACGGCCTCCTGCTCTACGCCACGGTGTGGTCCGCGGTCCGGCTGTGGAAGGCGACCGTCCTGCGCGGGCGGGCGCCGGAGGCCGCCCCCGCTTAGGGCGCTCTGCGGTGCTGGGCGGCGCGGGCGATGAACTCCGCGTCTCGCAGCACCCTCTGGGCGTTGCCCCAGGTCAGCAGGGCCAGGTCGGATTCCGTCCAGCCCCGTTCCAGGAGCTCGGCGATCAGGTGCGGGTAGCCCGAGGGGTCCGTCAGGCCGGTCGGGCGGGGACCGCCCCGCTCGGCGCCGAAGGCCGCGCCGAGTCCGACGCACTCCGGGCCCGCGATGGCCCGTACGTGGTCCAGGTGGTCGGCCACCGCGTGCAGGGAGTCCCCGGTCCGGGCCATGTCGAAGGTGACCATCGCCAGGCCGTTCGCCGACCGCAGCGCGAGCAGCACCTCGTCGGTGGCGTTGCCCGGATGCGGGTTGAGGGCGGCGGCCCCGGTGTTCGAGACGATCACCGGCGCCTTGGACGCCGCCGCGAGCTGGCAGGCGGCGGCCGGCGGGCAGCCCGTCAGGTCCAGCAGCATCGCCAGCCGGTTCACCTCCTTGACCACCTCGTGGCCGAAGGCCGTCAGGCCCTCCTCGGCCCAGGGGGCTCCGGCGGGCGCGAGGATGCGCACGCCCAGCGCGTGGAAGGCCCGCAGCGCTCCGAGGGAGTCGGTGAGCGTACTGCCGGGGACGGGGCCGAGGAACGAGGCGATCCGGCCCCGGTTGCGGGCGTCGGCCATGTCGTCGGCGCTCAGCGCCAGGCACAGGCTGTCCGAGTAGCGGCGCATCAGGGACCGCGCCACGTCGATCTGTTCGAGGGTGTCCGACACCACCTGGTCGGCGGCGGCGTCCGCGCGCGGCCGGCCCGGGGGCACGAGCAGCGTCCAGAACTGGGCGCCGACCCCGCCGGCGCGGAGCCGCGGGATGTCGGTGTCGACACCGGTGTCCGGGGTGTCGATGTCGTGGTACGGACTCTGGCGCAGGGTCCAGACGAGGGTGTTGCACCCGTCCGCGACGGGATGGACGGCGAGCAGCGCGGCTGCGCGGTCGAGGGCGCCGCCCGTGAAGGCGGGGGCGGGGACGTCTTCGGCTCCGACGCCCACGGAGTGGGGTTCATCCTGCAGATCGGCCATGGCAGTGGCTCCGGTCTCGGCGGCAGCAGGGAGAGAAGATGCTGCCACCGTGACACGCGGGACGCCGGGGCCGCCCGGCGGATGTGGCGTTCGGGTGGTGTCCCGGTCCGCGAGCGGGCGGCACGGGGCCCGGGGCGGGCCCGGACCCCGTGCGCCGGGGCCGTCAGGGGTGGGCGTTGGAGGGGCCCCGGGTGGCCGAGAGGTCGCGGGACGCCGATTCCGCGTCGCGCAGCACCCGTACCGCGTTGGACCAGGTCAGCTTCGCCAGGTCGGCCCGGGACCAGCCGCGCCCGATCAGCTCCGCGATCAGGTTCGGGTAGCCCGACACGTCGTCCAGGCCCTCCGGGGTGAACGCGGTGCCGTCGAAGTCGCCGCCGATGCCGATGTGGTCGACGCCCGCGACCTCGCGCATGTGGTCCAGGTGGTCGGCGACGGTGGCGGCGGTGGCCACCGGGCGCGGTCGGGCCGCCTCGAACTCCCGGTGCAGGGCCATCGCCTCCGGGGTGGTGTCGAGGTGGTGGAAGCCGTGCGCGCGCAGGTTGTCGTCCGCGGCGAGGGTCCACTCGACGGCGGCGGGGAGGATGAACTTGGGCACGAACGTGGCCATCGCCACCCCGCCGTTGCCGGGGAGCCGCTCCAGCACGTCGTCGGGGACGTTGCGCGGGTGGTCGCAGACCGCGCGCGCCGAGGAGTGCGAGAAGATCACTGGCGCCCGCGAGGTGTCGAGGGCGTCGCGCATCGTCGTCGCGGCGACGTGCGAGAGGTCCACGAGCATCCCGATGCGGTTCATCTCGCGCACGACCTCGCGGCCGAAGCCGGTGAGGCCGCCGTGGCGGGGTTCGTCGGTCGCCGAGTCCGCCCAGTCGATGGTGTCGTTGTGGGTGAGCGTCATGTACCGCACGCCCAGCTGGTGCAGGGCGCGCAGGGTGGCGAGCGAGTTGTTGATGGAGTGCCCGCCCTCGGCGCCCATCAGCGAGGCGATCCGGCCCTCGGCGCGGGCCGCCTCCATGTCGTCCGCCGTCAGCGCGCGCACCAGCGAGCCCGGGTAACGGGTGATCAGCTGGTCGACGGCGTCGATCTGCTCCAGGGTGGCGCTGACCGCCTCGTCGCCGCTGTAGTCGGAGCGCACGTAAACGGACCAGAACTGGGCGCCGACCCCGCCGGCGCGGAGCCGGGGGAGGTCGGTGTGCAGGTGGTCCGACTGGTCGCCGGCGATGTCGCGCCGGTCGAGGTCGTAGCGGACCTGCTGGCGCAGCGCCCAGGGCAGGTCGTTGTGCCCGTCGACGACCGGGTACTCCGTGAGCAGCTCCCGGGCCTGCGCCAGCAGGTCCGCCGCGCTCACTTGCCGAACCCGAAGGAGTCCGCGCCCGCGACCTTCGTGCGCAGCCGCTTGCCCTTCTCGGTGGCCTGGTCGTTCAGCTCCTGCTGGAAGTCGCGCATCCGGCCGAGCAGCTCCGGGTCGTGCGCGGCCAGCATGCGTACGGCCAGCAGGCCCGCGTTGCGCGCCCCGGCGACGGAGACGGTGGCGACGGGGACCCCGGCGGGCATCTGGACGATCGACAGCAGCGAGTCCATGCCGTCGAGGTACTTCAGCGGGACCGGCACGCCGATGACGGGCAGCGGGGTGACGGAGGCGAGCATCCCGGGCAGGTGGGCGGCTCCGCCCGCGCCCGCGATGATCGCCTTCAGGCCCCGGTCTGCGGCCTGCTCGCCGTACGCCACCATCTCGCGCGGCATGCGGTGGGCGGAGACGACGTCGACCTCGTAGGGGATCTCGAACTCGTCCAGGGCCTGGGCGGCGGCCTCCATGACCGGCCAGTCGGAGTCCGAGCCCATGACGATGCCTACGACGGGGCCTGCGGGGGACGTGCTCATCCCGATCTCCTTGCGTGCGAATTCCCGGACTCGGCCGGGGTGGGAAATGCATCCACGGCCCGGAGCCGTACTGCGGCGATGTACCGCATTGTGATGCTGTGACCTGGGCTTGTGTTCGGATCATGTCCGCCCCTAGCGTCCGGGGCATGGGGGCTTCTTCCGTGAAGCGGGCGTTCAAGTACCGCTTCTACCCGAACGACGCGCAGGCAGCGGAGCTGACGCGTACGTTCGGCTGCGTGCGGAAGGTCTACAACCTGGCCCTCGCCGCCCGGTCCCAGGCGTGGGCGACCGGTCAAGGGCGAGTGGGCTACGCACAGACGTCGGCCATGCTCACGGCATGGAAGAAGACCAAGGAGCTGGCCTTTCTGGCCGAGGTGTCCTCGGTACCGCTCCAGCAGACGCTCAGGCACCTGCAGGCGGCGTACGTCCGGTTCTGGGGAAGGCAGGCGAACCACCCGCGCTTCAAGAGCAAGCGGAAGTCCCGGGCGAGCGCTGAATACACGCGCAGCGCCTTCCGCTACGTGGAAGGCCGACTGACGCTCGCGAAGATGGCCGAGCCGCTGGACATCGTCTGGTCCCGGCCCCTGCCTGACGGGGCGGTGCCGTCCACGGTCACGGTCTCCCGTGACCGTGGAGGGCGTTGGTTCGTGTCCCTGCTCTGCGAGGACACCCCGCCTCGAATGCCTGCCACGACGAACGCGATCGGCCTCGACTTCGGGCTGACGGCCCTGGTCACCCTCTCCACCGGAGAGAAGGTCCAGAACCCCAGGCCCGAACGCAGGGACCGGAAGCGCCTGGCGCGCGCCCAGCGGGCGCTGTCGCGGAAGGAGAAGGGCAGCCGGAACCGGGGCAAGGCCCGCACCCGGGTGGCGCGGCTCCATGCCCGGATCGCGGACCGCCGCCGTGATCACCTGCACAAGCTGACGACTCGACTCGTGCGCGAAAACCAAACGCTCGTGATCGAGGACCTCACCGTCCGCAACATGCTCAAGAACCGTGGGCTCGCCCGTGCCATCTCCGACGCGGGCTGGCGCGAGCTGCGCGGCATGCTGGAGTACAAGGCCGCCTGGTACGGGCGCACCCTGGTCACCGTGGACCGGTGGTTTCCCAGCACCCGCCTGTGCTCGGCCTGTGGGGCGATCGCAGGCACGATGCCCCTCAACGTCCGTGAGTGGACGTGCGTGCACTGCGGGACGGCCCACGACCGGGACGGCAACGCAGCGATCAATCTTCTGGCCGCCGGGCTGGCGGTCACTGCCTGTGGAGCGGGCGTCAGACCTCAACGGGAGTCCTCCTCTCGGCCGGGGCGGTCCGTGGTGAAGCAGGAAGCCCCACCCGCGAGGGTGGGAACCCCCTCCCGCTAGGGAGGAGGCAGGTCAATCGGTGATCGTTCCTCTGAGGTAGCCGGCTGCGTGACGTGCGCGCTCCAGCACATCGTCCAGGTCGTCGCCGTAGGTGTTGACGTGGCCGACCTTGCGGCCGTGTTTCACGTCCTTGCCGTACATGTGGATCTTCACCTGCGGGTCGTGCGCCATGCAGTGCAGGTACCCCGCGTACATGTCGGGGTAGTCCCCGCCGAGCACGTTCGCCATGACCGTCCAGCGGGCCCGGGGGCGCGGGTCGCCCAGGGGGAGGTCCAGGACCGCGCGGACGTGGTTGGCGAACTGGGAGGTGACCGCACCGTCCTGGGTCCAGTGGCCGCTGTTGTGCGGGCGCATGGCCAGTTCGTTGACGAGGATGCGGCCGTCGGTGGTCTCGAACAGCTCCACGGCCAGGTGGCCGGTCACGTCGAGCTCCTTGGCGATGCGCAGGGCCAGGGCCTGGGCCTCGCCCGCGAGGGCTTCGGAGAGATCGGGGGCGGGGGCGATCACCGTGTCGCAGACCCCGTCCACCTGGATGGACTCGACGACGGGGTAGGCCACCGCCTGGCCGTGCGGGGAGCGGACGATGTTGGCCGCGAGCTCGCGGACGTAGTCCACCTTCTCCTCGGCGAGGACCGGGACGCCCGCCTTGAAGGGGGCCTCCGCGTCCTCGGGGGTGCGGACGAGCCACACGCCCTTGCCGTCGTACCCGCCGCGCACCGTCTTGAGGATGACGGGGAACCCGCCGACCTCTTCCGCGAAGGCCGCCACGTCCGCCGGATCGCTCACGATCCGGTGGCGGGGGCTGGGCGCGCCGATCTCGTCGAGCTTGGCGCGCATCACCCCCTTGTCCTGGGCGTGCACCAACGCGTCGGGCCCCGGCCGGACGGGGATGCCGTCCGACTCCAGGGCCCGGAGGTGCTCGGTGGGTACGTGCTCGTGATCGAAGGTGATCACGTCGCAGCCGCGCGCGAAGGCGCGCAACGTCTCCAGATCGCGATAGTCGCCGATGACGACGTCGCTCACGACCTGGGCCGCCGAGTCCTGTGGGGTGTCACTGAGGATCTTGAATCTGATGCCGAGGGGGATACCCGCCTCGTGGGTCATGCGGGCGAGCTGACCGCCGCCGACCATGCCGACTACCGGGAACGTCACCTCTCCAGGGTATCCGCCGGTATTCCGCCATTCGGACGTGACCCTGGCGCGGACCCGCCGGTGGTCCCCGCGGGCCGCGTGTGCCGTGCGTCGCAAGGGGTGCCGGGGCGCGGACTCCCGGCACGGGGGACACTTAGCATGGTGTGGTTGACGAGATCGGGTGACGCGCCGCCGCGGGGCGACGACGACGGACAGGACTGAACCATCACATGAGCAGCACGCCGAACGCCGTACCGCTGTCCGAGCGCTTGCGCGGTCTGGCCCGGGAGGCCGTCAAGTTCGGGGCGGTCGGCGGAGCGGGCGTCCTGGTCAACTTCGGCGTCTTCAACCTGCTGCGCAACACGACCGACCTGCAGACGGTGCGCGCGAACGTCATAGCCATCGTGGTCGCGATCATCACGAACTACGTGGGGTTCCGCTACTTCACCTACCGTGACCGCGACCTGGGCAGCCGGCGCCGCGAGATGCTCCTCTTCGTCCTGTTCAGCGGGATCGGCATGGTCATCGAGAGCGGTGTGCTCTACGTCGGCACGTACGGCTTCGGCTTCGACAGCTCGCTCGCCAACAACGTCTTCAAGTTCGTCGGCATGGGCGTGGCGACCGTGTTCCGCTTCTGGTCCTACCGGACCTGGGTCTTCAAGGCCCTGCCCACGCCGGCCGCGCACTCGCTGGTCGTCGAGCAGCGCGACGGGCACGAGGACGACGCGACCCCCCGCACCCCCGAGCCCGCGGCCAACCAGGGCTGACGGCTGACGGCTACCTGACCGTACGCTCCGGCTCCGCGCGCTCCGGGGCGGTGCGGCTGAGGAAGAGCGCGAACACCGGCGGCCGGCTCTGGAGGAGTTCCAGACGGCCGCCGTCCGCTTCCGCGAGGTCCCGGGCGACGGCCAGGCCGATGCCCGTGGAGTTGCGGCCGCTGATGGCCCGCTCGAAGATCCGGTTGCCGAGGTCGGGCGGGACGCCGGGGCCCTCGTCGGTGACCTCGATGACGGCCTGGTTGCCGGTCACGCGGGTGCGCAGGGCGACGGTGCCGCCGCCGTGCATCAGCGCGTTCTCCACGAGGGTCGCCAGGACCTGGGAGACCGCCCCGGGGGTGCCGACGGCCCGCATGCCGGTCTTGCCGGAGCGGACCACGGCGCGTCCCGCGCTGCGGTAGGCGGGCCGCCACTCCTCCACCTGCTGTTTGACGACCTCGTCGAGGTCGAAGGGGACCGCCGAGCCGGTCCGCGGGTCCCGGGAGTTCGTCAGCAGCCGCTGGACCACGTCCGTGAGCCGCTCCACCTGGGTGAGGGCGATGCTCGCCTCCTCCCGTACGGTCTCCAGGTCGTCGGTGACCGTGATCTCCTCCAGCCGCATCGACAGGGCGGTGAGGGGGGTGCGCAGCTGGTGGGAGGCGTCGGCGGCCAGGCGCCGCTCGGCGGTCAGCATGCGGGCGATCCGCTCGGCGCTGGAGTCCAGCACGTCGGCGACCCGGTCCAGCTCGGGGACCCCGTAGCGCTTGTGCCGGGGCCGCGGGTCGCCCGAGCCGAGCCGTTCGGCGGTCTCGGCGAGGTCGGTGAGCGGGGAGGCCAGCCGGTTGGCCTGGCGCACGGCGAGCAGTACGGCCGCCACGACGGCCAGCAGCGCCACCGCGCCGACCACCGCCAGGGTCCGCCCGACCTCCTTGGTGACGGTGGCGCGGGACTCCTCGACCACCACGTGCACGCCCAGCTCGCCGCGCGCGGTGCCGCGGATGACGCTGTCGTCGATCCGGTCGCCGACCTCGACGACCGGGCGGCCGGGGATGGTGATGCGGGCGTACGTGCCGAGGTCGAGCTGCTCGGCGATGGCGCCCGCGTCGACGGGCTTGTGCTCCAGGGCGTCCGCCTCGACGATGCCGAGCAGCCGCAGCGCCTCGGAGCCGATGCGGTCCTGGGCGCTGCTGGTGATGGTCCGGGTCTCCACGATGACGAGGGAGACCCCGAACACGGCGATCACGACGAGGACCACGGCGAGCGTGGAATTGATCAGGCGGCGGCGCATGCCTAGAGGATGCCCGATGCCCCGGAGGGCGGGCGCCCGTCCTGGTGGACGGTCAGCTCTTCTCGAAGCGGAAGCCGACGCCGCGCACGGTGGCGATGTAGCGCGGGTTGGCGGCGTCGTCGCCCAGCTTCTTGCGGAGCCAGGAGATGTGCATGTCGAGGGTCTTGGTGGAGGACCACCAGGTGGTGTCCCAGACCTCGCGCATCAGCTGGTCGCGGGTGACGACCCGGCCGGCGTCGCGGACCAGGACGCGCAGCAGGTCGAACTCCTTGGCGGTGAGCTGGAGCTCCTCCTCCCCCATCCAGGCGCGGTGCGACTCGACGTCGATGCGCACGCCGTGGGTGGCGGGGGCCTGGCTGGCCTCGTTGGCGCCGCGCCGCAGCAGGGCCCGTACGCGGGCCAGCAGCTCGGCGAGGCGGAAGGGCTTGGTCACGTAGTCGTCGGCGCCGGCGTCGAGGCCGACCACGGTGTCGACCTCGTCGGCCCGGGCGGTCAGCACCAGGATCGGGAAGCCGTGGCCTTCGGCGCGCAGTCGCCGGGCCACCTCCAGGCCGTCCATGCCGGGCAGGCCCAGGTCCAGGACGACGAGGTCGACGCCGCCCTGCAGTCCGGCGTCCAGGGCGGTGGGGCCGTCCTCCCGGACCTCGACCTCGTACCCTTCCCGGCGCAGGGCGCGGGCGAGGGGTTCCGAGATGGATGCGTCGTCCTCGGCGAGCAGTACACGCGTCATGTGGGTGATGGTAGTCCGCGGCGGCTGGAAGCAGGCGCTTGCCCGCACACCCCTCTCGAACTGGGGTTATGGACTACTATCCGCCTTCGAACTTGATGGATCGGTTCCCCGGAATCCTGTGATCCATATCTCAAGGGCTTCCATATGCGGCGGTGTCCTGTCGTATGGTGGCGAGACGCCTGATGCACTACTCAGGGGATCTTTGTGCCGAAATCCGAGCCAAAGACCTCAAATTCTGCTCTGGTCGGTTGGTTCCGGCCCAGATGACAGTGAATGACCTATGGGCCGGGCCCGGCGCGCGAGGAGGCGCGCAGGGCGTGGATCCCGGTAGCGACTGCCCCTTCACCCCCTCACTACGGGGGACGAAACCCCAGGGCGTGGGGTGGGACGACCGCCGCCGGTGCCGGCTCGCCCCCCACCGGGCGCTGAACAGCTCACGAAGCCAAGCGTCCCGAGCAAGCAAGGATCGACCATGGCTTCCAGCCTGACGAAGGATTCGGCGACTCCGGCGCCTGAAAAGACCTTCTTCGGACACCCCCGTGGCCTGGCCACTCTGTTCATGACCGAGATGTGGGAGCGTTTCAGCTTCTACGGCATGAAGGCCCTGCTCCTCGTCTACCTGCTCTCCGGTGGCCCGGATGCCAAAAAGGGCAGCATGGCCGGCGGCATCGGGATGGACGAGGGCACGGCGATCACCGTGTTCTCCATCTACGCCTCCATGGTCTACCTCCTCGCCCTTCCGGGCGGGTGGCTGGGTGACCGCGTCTGGGGTCCCCGCAAGACCGTGACCATCGCGGCCGTGACGATCATGTCGGGTCACGTGGTCCTCGCCCTGCCGGGCGGCGCGACCTTCTTCGTCGGCCTGGCCCTCGTGGCCATCGGTTCCGGTCTGCTGAAGGCCAACATCTCCACGATGGTCGGCCAGCTGTACAAGGACGCGAACGACCCGCGCCGTGACGGCGGCTTCACCATCTTCTACATGGGCATCAACGCCGGCGCCTTCTTCGCTCCGCTGGTCATCGGCACCGTCGGGCAGAAGGTCAACTGGCACCTCGGCTTCGCCATGGCCGCGGTGGGCATGGGCATCGGCCTGGTCGCCTTCCTGCTGGGCACGAAGAACCTGAACCCGGTCAGCTCCGTCGTCCCGAAGCCGCTGTCGGCCGACGAGCGCTCCGCCTGGATCCGCAAGATCGTCGCCGTGGTCGCGGTCGTCGCCGTGTTCTACACCGCCGTGGGCATGGCCGGCATGTTCACCAAGGCCTGGGCGACCATCCCGCTGACCGTGATCGGCCTGATCGTGCCGACGGGCGTGCTGATCCGCATCAAGCGCGACAAGGACCTCAACCGGTCCGAGCAGTCGAAGATGACCGGCTACATCTGGTTCTTCGTCGCGGCCGCGGTCTTCTGGATGATCTACGACCAGGGTGCCTCCACCGTCCAGTCCTTCGGCGAGACCAAGGCTGCCGGGTCCCTGCTCGGCTTCGAGTTCCCCTCGTCCTGGTACCAGTCGCTGAACCCGCTCTTCGTCATGGCTCTGGCCCCGGTCTTCGCCTGGATCTGGCTGTGGCTGAACCGCAAGGGCAAGGAGCCCTCGACGGTCGGCAAGTTCGCCGCGGGCCTGTTCGTCATCGGCGTGTCGTTCTTCTTCTTCCTGGTCCCGATCGCCCTGGCCGCCAACGGCCAGGCCGTCAGCCCGATGTGGCTGGTCGGCATCTACCTGATCATGACCGTGGGCGAGCTGTGCATCTCCCCCGTCGGCCTGTCGGTCACCACGAAGATGGCCCCGGCCAAGTACGCGTCGCAGATGATGGGCGTGTGGTTCCTCGCGGTCACGGCCGGTGACTCCATCACCGGCCTCCTGTCCGACCCGGCGGTGTTCGCCGTCGACCTGAACGGCACGGTCGCGGTCGCCATCGAGGCCACCCTCGCCGTCCTGGCCGGCGTCGCGGTCTTCATGTACCGCAAGAACGTCAAGGAGCAGATGGGCGAGGTGCGCTGAGGCACCGGCCCCATAGGGGCGGCCCCGCACACCGGAAGGTGTGCGGGGCCGCCCCTTTTGGTTCCCCGACAATCCCGGGAGATATCCGGATGGCCAGCTCCGGACCGAATTCATTCACACCCCGGACGGATTACCCGAATCGAAGAATTGGGCCCTGAAAGTCAGGCGCCCTTCACTTCGGAGGAAGACCCGACCAGGAACGCCTTGAATCCGCAGCCGACGGAGACCGCCGAGCCCGTGGTGGCCCAGTCGCTGCGGAAGGTCCGCCGGACGACGTGCTCGCGCGCACCCTGGACGATGTCACAGGTGATCACAGCGCGGTGGGCGGCCCCCGAGGGGAACCGGCCGCTGCAGCGGGACGTGGCGGTCGGACGGCCGAGCTTGTCCAGGCTGGCGGTGGCCTTGCAGCCGCCGTCGATACCGCCCGTCGGCGCCGCGGAAGCCGCGGGCGCACCGAGCAGGGCCATCGCCGACGCGGCAGTGACTGCGATGACTACAGACTTGAACTTCACTTGTTACCCCGTACTTTGAGCTCTTGCCGTTCAACGGCGGAAACGGATGACATTCCCATGGGATGGAGGATGCACACCCCGTAGGCCTCATCACGGGAGGACGTTACTCGCCGGTTGGATCACCAACAAATGTTTAATTGTCACGCATCGGGGGCGGTAATAGGGGCCCGATTCCGTCCCGGTCTCGCGGCACCGGCGAAGCCCGAGTGCGCACCCTCGGACAGAAGGGTGCGCACTCCCCCGTCACCGGGAGGGGCTAGCGGGTGCCGCGCAGGCGGCGCCACGGGGTGAAGGTGAAGACCGCGCCGCCGAGCAGGATCACGGTGCCGGCGACCAGGCCGAGGGCCTTGAGGCCGCCGTCGTCGTCGGCGCCGGTCTCGGCGAGGCCGCCCGCCGCGGCGGCGGAGCCGCCGGAGGCCGCGGCGCCCGAGGTGGTGGAGCCGGAGCCGCCCGGCTGGGCGGTGGTGTCCAGCTCCAGGGAGACGCCGCTGCTGGACGCCTTGCAGGGCACGTTGATCGGGGTGGAGCCCGGGGCCATCGTGACGTCGATCGTCAGCTGGTCGGGGCTCAGCGTCACCTTGCCCGACTTGCCGGGCTTGTAGGTGCCCGTCATGTCGCTGAGGCTGACCGGGGCCTTGTCCGGGATCGGCTCGGCGTTGGCCGGGCCGGTGACCTTGACCGTGCCGCTGTCGGCGCCGCCGAGCTTGATGTCCATCGAGGGCTTGAGGGCCCCCGCGGGCAGCGCCATGGGGGCGGCCATGGCCCCCTTGGCGGTCTTGACCGTGAGGTCGAAGGCGCCGCTCGCGTTCTTCTTGGCGTTGACCGTGACCGGGGTCTTGATGCCGCCGGGGACGACCGCGCCGCAGTCGTAGGCCACCTCGACCGCCTTGCCCGGGAAGTCGGTCTGGCCGCCGCTGCCGCCGGAGCCGCCGCCGGAGCCGCCCGTGGTGGTGGCACCGCCGGTGGTGGCGCCCCCGGTGGCCGTGCCGCCCGTCGTCGTGCCGCCGGTGGTCGTGCCGCCGGTGGTCGTGCCGCCGGTGCCGCCGCCGTCCGTCACGTCGATGACCGCCCCGCCCTTCACCTCGCCCACCGGGGCGCACTTGGTGACGAAGGTCCCGAAGGAGAAGGTCACCGCGACCTCGTACTTGCCGGGGGTCACGGTGATCTTGCCGGCCTTGGTCAGCTTCAGCTTGCCCTTCATGGTGGACATCACCATGGGGGCCTTCTTCGGGATCTCCGGGTTCTTCTTCTCCCCGACGACCTTGACCTCCCCTCCCCCGCCGCCGACGGTGAGCCAGCCGGTGGGCTGGACCGAGTCCTTCGGGATCACCATCAGGTCGGTGTTGTTCGAGGCCGGCTTCACCGTCTCCCACGACACGTCGACCTCGTCGCCGACCTTGGCCGAAGCCGGTGCGGTGATCTTGGCGGTGGTCTCGCCCTCCACCGGGTCGCCGCCGCCTGCCGGCGGTACGCACTTGACCTTGAACGTGGCTTCGGCGGCCTGGGCGGGGGATGCCGCCACGGCGATACCCGCGCCGCTGAGCAGCAGCGCGACCACGGCCGCGCTCGCCCTCCGTTGGGTCTTCACGATGGTCCTTTCGTCGTCGGACTGTGATCGGACGGTGCGGATGTCTGTGGGGGCCCCGCGTCCCGCGGCTGCGGGGTGAACCACGGGAGGGCCGGCGGCCGGTCCCCGGCGGAGCCGGCGGCGGTGACCCCGGGCAGGCGGGCGGTCGCCGCCCAGGCCGGGTCCGGGGCGGCCTTCGGGCCCCGGTGGCGGCCGGGGGCGCCCGCGCGGGGGCGGACCCGGTCGACGACGGCCATGCCCGCCCGGAAGAGCGCCGTCGGGATGACCACCAGCAGCAGGCCCCAGAAGAGCAGCACCCCGTACGGGCGGTCCACGCCCCAGGGCTGGGCGGCCAGGACCGTGTCCCCGTACTTGAGGGAGACGGTGTAGTCGCCGTGGGCGCCCGCCGGCAGGGCCACGTCCAGCGCGACCTCCGCCTTGCCGCCGGGCGGGATCGTCCCCTTCCAGCGGGCCTCCTCCCACACCGGGGCGAAGACCCCCCGCGCGGTGCCGAGCTGGAAGACCGGGTCCTTGACCGGGGCCGAGCCGAGGTTGCCGACGGTGGCGGTGAACTTGCGGCCGGGCGGGGCGCCGAACCAGGTCAGCACCCCGTCCCCGCCCGCCAGCCGGACCCCCGTCAGCATCGCGAGGCGGGCCGTGCCGGACTCGGCGGGCAGGTCGGCCACCGGATGGCCGGTGATCCTGAGCGGCACGGCCACCGTGGACTGGTCCCCGTTGACGGAGGTCACGTTGACCACGCACGGGCAGGGCTTGGGCGGCTCCGCGACCGGCAGCCGGGCGGTGAACCGGCCGTCGTCGGTGACGGAGACGGCCGTGCCGTCGGCGTTGGCGCAGCTGTTGGTGCCGCCGATCATGTTCTGGCCGCAGACCAGCAGCATGACGAGGGTCTTCGGCCGCCAGCCGGTGCCGGTGACCGTGATCTCGGTGCCCTTGGCCGCCTCCTGGAGGGAGAGCGCCGCGGCGGGCTTGCCCTCGGCCGCGGCGGCCGGGGCGGCCGCCGCGAGCAGCGGGAGCAGGGGGAGCAGGGCCAGGGCGAGGGCCGCCAGGGCCGCGCCGAGGGGGGATGCGGCCTTCGCGCCGGCCGTGCGGCTCACCTGGGTGCTCCCGTCAGCTCCGTCAGCTCGTGCTCATGCTCGTGCTCGTGCTCGCGCTCGCGCTCGCGCTCGTCCGCTGCCGCGTCCTCCCGGGCCGGCGCCTGCGCCACCGCCGTGCGCCGCAGGTGCCGGGTGCGCCGGGCCCGTACGAGGAGCAGTGCGGCCAGGGCGGTCCCCGCGAGGGCGAGCAGGGCGCCGGCGGCCAGGCCGGCGGTGCCGCCGGGGGCCAGCCAGGCCCCGGCGGTGGCGGTGGCCGGGGCGGCGCCGGGGGCGGTGGCGGTGAGGGTGACGGCGACCCGGTCGAGGGCGGGCGCGTCGGGCCAGGGTTCGCTCAGCCGGGCCCGCCGGCCGGGCAGCAGCTCGACGGGCAGGGCGCGGGCGGGCCGGCCGGCCGGCTCGTGCAGGGTGCCCTCGGCGCTCAGGGCGAGTTCGGGGGTGAGGGTCACGTTGCCCCGGTTGACCAGGGTGTAGTCCACGGTGGTGCCCGCGCCGTGGCCGCGTACGGAGACGTCCTCGACGGTGAGGGCGGCCACGGCCGGGCCCCCGACGCGCAGGTGGATCCGTACGCCCGCCTCGCGGCCGGGCCCGGTGGCGACGACGGCGGCCGGGTGGTCGCCGGGCGGGGCGGCGGGCGGCACGGTGACGGTGAAGGGGACCACCGCGCGGGTGCGGGGCGGGAGCTTCACGGTGGCGGAGCCGCCGAAGCTGATCCACGATCCGGCGCCGGAGGCCCCCGGCGCGGCGGGGCGCACGGCGAGGGCGCCGTCCGGGGCGTTGTCGGCGTCGGCCCCGCGCAGGGTGACGGTGTACTCGCGGTCGCCGGGGTTGTCGAGGGTGAGGCGGTCCTCCAGGACGGTGCCGGCGGGGCCCGCGAGGTAGAAGTACGGGCGCGCCGGGCCGGGGCGGGCGCCGGCGGGCGCGGCGGTCCAGGCGGGCGCGGCGGGCTCGTCGGCGGCCGCGGCCGGGGCGCCGTACAGGGCCGCGGCGGCGAGGAGCGCGGCGCCGAGCCGCCTGCGGCCGCGTCGTCCGGGTATGGGGGGCACGGGCGGGCGCTCCGTTCAGGACCGGGTGCGCTGGGGCTGCCGGCCGCGCCGGGTCAGCCAGAGCACCCCGGCGGCGCCGGAGAGGAGGACGGTGGCGCCGAGGGTGCCGAGGGCGAGTGCGGAGTCGGCGGGGCCGGTCTGCGGGAGGGTGTCCCCGCCGCCGTCGCCGCCGGTCTGCGGGGCTCCGCCGCCGGCCGCGGTGACGTCCGTCTCCAGCGACGGCTTGGGGCTGTTGCCCGGGGTGCAGGTGGTGGTGGTCCCCATGGCCTTGATGGTGAGGACGCCCGCGGTGAAGGTGACCTTGCCGCTCTTCTTCGGGGTGTAGGTGCCCGACAGGTCGCTGATCTTGATGGGGGTGTTGGCGGGCGCGGCCTCGGGGTTGGGCGGTCCGGAGACCGGTACGGAGACCTTCTCGGCGCCGTCGGCCATGATCACGGCGCTGGGGTTCATCGCGCCCTTGCCCAGCTCGATGGGGCTGGAGGAGACGCCCTTCTGGAAGGACATCGTCAGCTTGTAGCCGTCGCCCTCCTTGACGGCCTTGATGTCGATGGGCGAGACCGCCGACTTGTCCCCGATCGGGGTCTGGCACTTGTACTCGACGTCGACCACGTCGGCGTGGGCCGCGGGGGCGGCGAGCAGGACCGCGGACCCGGCGAGCGCGAGCGCGAACGCGAGTGCGGTGGAGCGTTTCCGGTCGGACACCTTCGTCTTCCCCTCGGGCCACAAGTTACTGACGACACATCAGATTGGTGGCACAAGGTACGCCCGGGACCTTACGGAGGGAAGACAAAGGGCGAACGGTACTTCGGGCGGTCCGGCGGGCGGCGCCCGGCCGCCGGTCAGGCGGCGCGGACCCCCCGCTGCCAGACCGCGGAGACGAGCGGGACACCCGGCCGGTAGGCGAGGTGGACGTGGCTCGGGGCGTCGAGCAGCGCCAGGTCCGCGCGGGCGCCGGGCACCAGCCGGCCGATGTCGGTCCGGCGCAGCGCGCGGGCCCCGCCGGCGGTGGCCGCCCACAGGGCCTCGTCGGGGGTCATGCCCATGTCCCGGACGGCGAGCGCGATGCAGAACGGCATGGAGCTCGTGTACGAGGACCCGGGGTTGCAGTCGGTGGACAGGGCGACCGTGGCGCCCGCGTCGAGCAGCCGGCGGGCGTCGGGCCACTGGGCGCGGGTGGAGAACTCGGCACCCGGCAGCAGGGTCGCGACGGTGGTCCCGGCGGCCTGGGCGAGGGCGTCCACGTCGGCGTCGGTGAGGTGGGTGCAGTGGTCGGCGGAGGCCGCCTCCAGCTCCACGGCGAGCTGCACGCCGGGCCCGTACGAGAGCTGGTTGGCGTGCACGCGCGGGATCAGCCCGGCGGCGGCGCCGGCGGTGAGGATGGCGCGGGCCTGGTCGCCGTCGAAGGCGCCCTTCTCGCAGAAGACGTCCACCCAGCGGGCGTACGGGGCGCAGGCCGCCAGCATCTCGCCGGTGACGAGGCCGACGTAGCCGGCCGGGTCGTCGGCGTAGTCGGGGGAGACGATGTGCGCGCCGAGGTAGGTGACCTCCTCGGTGTGCGCGGAGGCGATGCGCAGGGCGCGGGCCTCGTCGGCGACGGTGAGGCCGTAGCCGGACTTGGTCTCGAAGGTGGTGGTGCCCTGGCGGCGGGCCTCGTCGAGGTGGCGCAGCAGGTTGGCCTCCAGCTCCGCGTCGGTGGCGGCGCGGGTGGCGGCGACGGTGGTGCGGATGCCGCCGGCGGAGTAGGCGCGGCCGGACATCCGGGCGTTGAACTCCTGCGTGCGGTCGCCGGCGAAGACGAGGTGGCTGTGGGAGTCGACGAAGCCGGGGATCACGGCGCGGCCCTGCGCGTCGAAGCGGTCGTCGGCGGCCGGGGCCTTGTCCGCGGGGCCGGCCCAGGCGATGGTGTCGCCGTCGATGACGAGGGCGGCGTTCTCGATCAGGCCGAGGGGGCTGCCGTCGCCGAGGGCGGGGTCGTTGGTGACGAGGCTGCCGATGTTGGTGATCAGGGTGGTGGTCATGGGTTCCTCTCGGGAGGTTCGTTTCCCCCACCCCGCCCCTTCCCGAAACCGGGGCCTGCGGCCCCCGGCCCCGCTTCTGGGGGCTCCGCCCCCAGACCCCCGCGCCTCAAACGCCGGCGGGGCTGGAATTCGCGCAGCGAATTTCCAGCCCGCGCGGCCATTGAGCGCACCGGGCGCGCAGCGCCCGGAAGGGGGTCCGGGGCGAAGCCCCGGTTTCGGGAAGGGGCGGGGTGGGGGGAATTCCGGGTGTCAGCCGCGGACGGCTGCGATCGAGTCGGCCAGGGCGGCGGCCACGTCACCGACCAGGGTGTGGTGGCCGTCGCGGACCACGTGGCGGCCGCCCACCACCGTGTGGCGGACGTCGGCGGCCGAGGCGGCGAAGACGGCCGTCTCCGCACCGAGGCGCGCCGGCGGGCCGGCGGTGCGTACGGAGTCCAGGGCGACGGTGGTGAAGTCGGCGAGGGCGCCCACTTCGAGGCGGCCCGCGTCCGCGAGGCCCAGGGCGGCGTGGCCGTCCTCGGTGGCGGCGCGGAGCAGGGCGTTCGCCGTCCAGTGGCCCCGGGTGCGGCTGGCGAGGCGCTCGTTGAGCTCCATCGCGCGGGCCTCCTCCAGCAGGTCGATCACGGCGTGGCTGTCGCTGCCCAGCGACAGCGGGCTGCCCGCCCGCTGGAGCCGGCCGGCCGGGCCGATGCCGTCGGCGAGGTCGCGTTCGGTGGTGGGGCACATGCAGGTGCCGGTGGCGGTCCCGCCGAGCAGGGCGATGTCCGCGTCCGTCAGGTGCGTGTTGTGCACGCCGGTGGTGCGCGGGCCGAGCACCCCGTGGTCGGCGAGGAGCTGGGTGGGCGTGCGCCCGTGCGCGGCCTGGCAGGCGTCGTTCTCCGCCGTCTGCTCGGACAGGTGCACGTGCAGCGGGGCCCGCCGCTCCTGCGCCCAGCCGGCGACCGTGGCGAGCTGCCCGGCCGGGACGGCCCGTACGGAGTGGACCGCCGCGCCGACCAGCGCGTGTTCGCGGGGCTTGAGGGCCGAGACCCGTTCGGCCCAGGCGTCGGCGGTGCCGTCGGAGAACCGCTTCTGGTGCTCGCTCGGGGCCTCGCCGAAGCCGGAGGAGAGGTAGGCGGTGTCGAGCAGGGTGATGCGGATGCCCGCCGCGGCGGCGGCCTCGATGAGGGCCTCGCCCATCGCGTTGGGGTCGGCGTACGGGGTGCCGCCGGGCGCGTGGTGGACGTAGTGGAACTCGCCGACGTTGGTGATGCCGGCGAGGGCCATCTCCGCGTACACGGCGCGGGCGAGGTCGAAGTAGCTCTCGGGGGTGAGGTTCTGGGCGACCTTGTACATGACGTCGCGCCAGGTCCAGAAGGTGCCCGAGCCGACCTGGACGACGGAGCGCAGGGCCCGGTGGAAGGCGTGGCTGTGGGCGTTGGCCAGGCCGGGGAGGGTCAGGCCGCGCAGGACCTCCGCGCCGGGGGGCGGGGTGTCCGTCCCGGTGCGCAGGGCGGCGATCCGCCCGTCGGCGGACACCTCCAAGGCGACGCCCGGCTCGACGGTGTCGCCGAGCCAGGCGTGCTCCAGCCAGTACGTCTTCAGCGGCATGCCAGGCCTTCCAGTACGTCGGCGAGTGCGAGGACTCCGGCGACGCAGTCGTCCTCGGCCGCGAACTCCCGCGGCGAGTGGGAGACGCCGGTGGGGTTGCGTACGAACAGCATCGCGGTCGGTACGGACGCGGAGAGGATTCCGGCGTCGTGTCCCGCGCCCGTGCCGAGGACCGGGACGGAGCCGCCGAGGATCCGGTTGAGTTCGTCGCGCAGGGCGTGCTCGAACTCGACGACGGGGGTGAAGGACTCCCGTACGACGTTCAGGTCGATGCCGTCGCGGTCGGCGTGCTCGCGGGCGGCCTTCTCGACGGCGGTGACGACCGTGTCGAGGGTGGCCTGGTCGGCGGCGCGGGAGTCGAGCCAGCCCCGGACGAGGGAGGGGATGGCGTTGACGCCGTTCGGCTCGACGGAGATCTTGCCGAAGGTGGCGACGGCGCCGGCGAGGGCCGCTTCCCGGCGGGCGGCCAGGACGGTCTCCGCGTAGGTGAGCATCGGGTCGCGGCGGTCCACGAGGCGGGTGGTGCCCGCGTGGTTGGCCTCGCCGTGGAAGTCGAACCGCCAGCGGCCGTGCGGCCAGATCGCGGAGGCGATGCCGACGCGGTCGCCGGACAGGTCGAGGGCGCGGCCCTGTTCGACGTGGAGTTCGACGAAGGCGCCGATGCGGGAGAGGCGTTCGGGGTCGGCGCCGATGGAGCCGGGGTCGTGGCCGGCGGCCTCCATGGCCTGCGGGAGGCTGACGCCGTCGGCGTCGCGCAGTTCGTACGCCTTCTCCTTGGTCAGCTGTCCGGCGGCGAGCCGGGAGCCGACGCAGGCCAGCCCGAATCGGGCGCCCTCCTCGTCACCGAAGTTGGTGATGGCCAGGGGCCGGGTGAGGGCGGCGCCGCGGGCGCGGAGCTCGTCGAGGGCGGCGAAGGAGGACACCACGCCGAGGGGGCCGTCGAAGGCCCCGCCGTCGGGGACGGAGTCCAGGTGGGAGCCGGTGACCACGGCGTCGCCCGCGAGGGGGTCGCCGAGCCAGGCCCACTGGTTGCCGTTGCGGTCCACCTCGTACGCGAGCCCGCGCGACTCGGCCTGCCCCCGGAACCAGGCCCGGCAGTCGGCGTCGGCGCCGGTCCAGGCGTACCTGCGGTACCCGCCGGAGTCGGCGTGGCGGCCGATGGGGGCGAGCTCGTTCCACATGGCGTGGAACGAGGCCCCGCCCGGGCCCCGGCCCGCGCCGGCGGAGGGCTCCGGGGAGCCTCCGCCGGCCGGGGCGGCGGGGCGGGCGCCCGGGGCGGAGCCCCGGGACGCCTCGCCCGCGCCGGTGTCGCTGGACGGGATCACGCGGAGTCACCCTCGCGCATCGGGACGCGGACGCCGCGCTCGTCGGCGACGTTCTCGGCGATGTCGTAGCCGGCGTCGACGTGGCGGATGACGCCCATGCCGGGGTCGTTGGTGAGGACGCGGCGGATCTTCTCGCCGGCCAGCGGGGTGCCGTCGGCGACGGTGACCTGGCCGGCGTGGATGGAGCGGCCCATGCCGACGCCGCCGCCGTGGTGGATGGAGACCCAGGAGGCGCCGGAGGCCACGTTGACCATGGCGTTGAGCAGCGGCCAGTCGGCGATGGCGTCGGAGCCGTCGAGCATGGCCTCGGTCTCGCGGTACGGGGAGGCCACGGAGCCGCAGTCGAGGTGGTCGCGGCCGATGGCCAGCGGGGCGGCGAGGGTGCCGTCGGCGACCATCTCGTTGAAGCGCTCGCCGGCCTTGTCGCGCTCGCCGTAGCCGAGCCAGCAGATGCGGGCGGGCAGGCCCTGGAAGTGGACGCGCTCGCCGGCCATCTTGATCCAGCGGTGCAGGGACTCGTTCTCCGGGAAGAGCTCCAGCATCGCCTTGTCGGTCTTGTGGATGTCCGAGGCCTCGCCGGACAGGGCGGCCCAGCGGAAGGGGCCCTTGCCCTCGCAGAACAGCGGGCGGATGTAGGCGGGGACGAAGCCGGGGAAGGCGAAGGCGCGGTCGTAGCCGGCCAGCTGGGCCTCGCCGCGGATGGAGTTGCCGTAGTCGAAGACCTCGGAGCCGGCGTCCATGAAGCCGACCATGGCCTCGACGTGCTTGGCCATCGACTCGCGGGCGCGGGTGGTGAAGCCGGCCGGGTCCTTGGCGGCGGCGTCGGCCATGTCCTCGAAGGCGACGCCGACCGGCAGGTAGGACAGCGGGTCGTGGGCCGAGGTCTGGTCGGTGACGATGTCGATCGGGGCGCCCTCGGCCAGCATCTGCGGGAGCAGCTCGGCGGCGTTGCCGAGGAGGCCGATGGAGAGCGGCTTGCGGGCGTCGCGGGCCTCGACGGCCAGCTGGAGGGCGTGGCGCAGGTTGTCGGCCTTGACGTCCAGGTAGCGGTGCTCGATGCGGCGCTCGATGGCGCGCGGGTCGACGTCGATGCAGATGGCGACGCCGTCGTTCATCGTCACGGCCAGCGGCTGGGCGCCGCCCATGCCGCCGAGGCCGGCGGTGAGGGTGATGGTGCCGGCCAGGGTGCCGCCGAACTTCTTGGCGGCGACGGCCGCGAAGGTCTCGTAGGTGCCCTGGAGGATGCCCTGGGTGCCGATGTAGATCCAGGAGCCGGCGGTCATCTGGCCGTACATGGTCAGGCCGAGGTGCTCCAGGCGGCGGAACTCCTCCCAGTTGGCCCAGTCGCCGACGAGGTTGGAGTTGGCGAGCAGGACGCGCGGCGCCCACTCGTGGGTCTGCATCACGCCGACCGGGCGGCCCGACTGGACCAGCATGGTCTCGTCCTGCTTGAGGGTGCGCAGGGTGCGGACCATCGCGTCGAAGGAGCGCCAGTCGCGGGCGGCCTTGCCGGTGCCGCCGTAGACGACGAGCTTGTCGGGGTGTTCGGCGACCTCGGGGTCGAGGTTGTTCTGCAGCATGCGGAGGGCGGCCTCCTGCTGCCATCCCAGGGTGCTGAGCTCGGTGCCTCGCGCGGCCCGTACGGGGCGGGGTCCTGACATGGCTGGTGCCTCCTCCGATGTTGGTCAATCCATTCACATCCTCGCGGCATGAATAGTTCCAGTCAACAGCTGCGGGCGGGTCGGCCTGATGATGGGATGGCGCCATGGCCGCAGACACGCACGCGCAGGGCGCCGCCGAGCGCCGCGACCGGGCCGTACGGGCCGCCGTGGAGCAGGGGCTGCTGGACCGCGAGCCGGTGGTCTGCCTGCTCGACGTGGCCGGTATCCGCGCCCGTGCCGCCGCCCTGACGGAGGCCTTCGCGGCCGCGGTGGCGCCCGGGACGCCCGTCCTGCACACCTTCGCCGTGAAGGCCGCCCCCCTGGTGCCCGTACTGCGGCTGCTCGACGCGTGCGGGCTGGGCTGCGAGGCGGCCAGCCCTGGCGAGCTCGCCCTGGCCCGGGCGGCCGGGGTCCCGGCGGAGCGGACGGTGCTGGACTCCCCCGCGAAGACGGCGGCCGAGCTGCGCGGGGCGCTGGCCCTGGGGATCGCCGTCAACGCCGACAACCACCAGGAGCTGGAACGCCTCGACGCCCTGGTGGCGGCGGCCCCCACCCGCTCCCCGGTCGGGCTGCGGATCAACCCGCAGACCGGCGCCGGGTCCATCGGCGCCCTGTCCACGGCCACCGCCACCTCCAAGTTCGGCTTCGCGCTGCGCGATCCGGGGGCGCGCGAGCGGCTCGTACGGGCCTTCGCGGAGCGGCCGTGGCTGACCCGGCTGCACACCCACTCGGGCTCGCAGGGCGTACCGCTGGAGCTGATCGCCGAGGGGGTGCGGGAGCTGCACGGGCTGGCCGAGGAGATCAACGCGGCGGCCGGGGAGCGCCGGGTCGACACCCTCGACATCGGCGGCGGGCTGCCGGTGGACTTCGCCTCGGACGAGCACGCGCCGGCGTACGCGGAGTACGTGGCGGCCCTGCGCGCGGCCGTCCCCGCGCTCTTCGACGGCTCGTACGGGCTGGTCACCGAGTTCGGACGGTCGCTGCTGGCCAAGCACGGGCTGGTGCTGGCGCGGGTCGAGTACACGAAGACCACCGGCGGCCGCCGCATCGCCCTGACCCACGCGGGCGTCCAGCTGGCCACCCGCACCGTGTACGCGCCGGCGGCCTGGCCGCTGCGGATCCTGGCGTACGACGCCGGGGGCGCCCCCAGGACCGGCGCCCCGGTGGCCCAGGACGTCGCGGGCCCGGCCTGCTTCGCGGGGGACCTGCTGGCCACCGCCCGGGAGCTGCCGGAACTCTTCCCGGGCGACGTGATCGCCGTCCCGGACACGGGCGCGTACGCCTTCACGGCCCACTACGGCTACAACAGCCTCCCCCGCCCGGCGGTCCACGGCTTCACGGCTGACGGCCCGGACATCCGCTTCACCCTGGCGCGCCCGGCCCAGTCCCCGGCACAGATCGTGGCGGAGGCGGGCGGCGACCACGGCGACGCGCTGCTGTAGGCGCCGGGGGCCGGGGGCCTGAAGCCGACTACTCGACGAACAGCCCCCGCGCGGCGGCCCGCGCGTCGAAGTCCTCCAGCCGCGCCTGCGCGTCCGGCAGAGCGTCCGCCATCGCCTCCAGCAGTACCCGGCCCAGCAGCATCGGCGCGCACGCCGTGTCGAAGGCGAGCCCGGTGCCGACCGGCGCCGGGATCAGCAGGTCCGAGTGCCGGGCGACGGGCGCGAAGGCCGAGTCGGCGACCGTCACCGCCGTCAGCCCCGCCGCCCGCGCGTGCTCCAGGGCCTCCACCACCTCGCGGGGGTGCCGCGGCAGCGCGAAGCACAGCAGCGCCGAGGCCCCCGCCGCCGCGGCCGCGTCGATCCGGTCCGCGAGCATGGAGCCGCCCTCGTCGAGGAGGCGCACGTCCGGGTGCACCTTGGCCGCGAAGTACGCGAACCCGCGCGCCTGCGAGGACGCCGCCCGCAGCCCGAGCACCGGCAGCGGGGACGACCCGGCCAGCACCCGGCCCGCCTCCTCGACCGGAGCCGGGTCCGCGAGCATCGCCGACAGCCGCTGGAGGTTCTCGATCTCGCCCTGCACGGCCTGCTGGTACTCGTTGTACTCGCCCTCGCGCGCCGGCTCGGGACGCCCGGCGGGAGCGACCTCGCGCAGGTGCCGGCGCAGCGCCGGGTACCCGTCGAAACCGAGGGCCACGGCGAACCGGGTCACCGAGGGCTGGCTCACCCCGGCCAGCTCGGCGAGTTCCACGCTCGACAGGAAGGGAACCTCCGCCGCGCCGCGCACCATGCAGTGCGCGATGCGCCGCTGGGTCGGCGTCAGCCTGTGCCCCTCGAACAGCTGTTGCAGCCGTGCGGCCGGGCTGTCGTTCATCGCCGCCCCCTCCGTCCCGTCCCCGGTGAGATATTCAGTCACCCTGCACTCTGCATGCGTCTATGCAGCTCGGCAAGCCGTGACCGCGATCCGGATGCCCTGATACGGGGGCTACCCCCAGTGCGGGCCGTCGCGGCCCTTCCTACGGTGGCCGCATGACAGAGCTCAAGAAGGAACTCGCCGCCACGCTGGAGGCCCGGCGGGAGCTCGGACCCGAGTACGAGGCCGCGCTCGTGGACTCCTTCGTGGACAAGGTCGACACCCAGGTCCGGCGCAGGCTCGCCGAGGAGCGGCTGCTCCAGGCGCGCGGCGGCGGTCCGGCCGGGCACGGCCCCGCCGGACCGGTGAGCGCCTTCGGGGAGCGCTTCGGCTTCGCGATCGTCACGCTGGTGCTGGCGGTCCCGCTGTCGGCCATCGGCGTCACCCAGGGCATCGGCGGCCTGGTGGCGACCTGGGCGGGCATCGTGGGCGTCAGCCTCGCCCACACCGGCCGCCTGCGCCGCCCCTCGCGGCACACCCCCTGAGGGGCGTCCTTCGCGCAAACGGTACGGGGGCGACACGTGACGGCAGCACCGGCTTAACACGGCTGCGGCACAGTGGGGTTGTCGGCAGGGAAGCCCGGGAAACCGGGAAGGCAGCGCACCCCGCCGACGCCTCGCACGGCACCTGCGCACCTCCGGAGCGGCTCCCGGAACGCGCCGGTGCCACGGACGCGGACGGCCCTGACCCGGCCCGTGTCCCGGGGCGGGGACCGCCGTCGTCCCGCCCCCCGGCCCGCCGGGGGTGCGGCGGTCCCCGCCTTTCCGCTTCTGCTTCCCGCGACAGCGGCGAGGCGGCGGCCCCGCGGCCCGCCGCCTCTCCGACCGCGTACGCGCGGTACTACTTGGCCGTCTTGGCCAGGAACGCCAGCAGGTCCTGGCGGCTCACCACACCGGTGGGCTTGCCCTCGACCAGCACGATCGCCGCGTCGGCCTCGCCGAGCACCGCCATCAGCTCCGACACCGGCTCACCGGAGCCGACCTGCGGCAGCGGCGCGCTCATGTGCTTCTCCAGCGGGTCGCCGAGCGAGGCCCGCTGCGCGAACAGCGCCGCGAGGAGCTCCTTCTCCACGACCGAGCCGATGACCTCGGCGGCCATCACGTCGGGGTGGCCGGCGCCCGGCTTGACGATCGGCATCTGCGAGACGCCGTACTCGCGCAGCACCTCGATGGCCTGGCCGACGGTCTCCTCGGGGTGCATGTGGACGAGCGACGGGATGCCGCCCTCCTTGTCGGCGAGGACGTCGCCGATGCGCGCGGCGGGGCCCGCCTCCTCCAGGAAGCCGTGCCCGGCCATCCACTCGTCCGAGAAGATCTTGCTGAGGTAGCCGCGGCCGCTGTCCGGCAGCAGGACGACGACCACGTCGTCCGGGCCCAGGCCCTCGGCGGCGCGCAGCGCGGCGACGACCGCCATGCCGCAGGAGCCGCCGACCAGCAGGCCCTCCTCCTTCGCCAGGCGGCGGGTCATCTGGAAGGAGTCCTTGTCGGACACCGCGATGATCTCGTCGGTGACGTTCGGGTCGTAGGCCGTCGGCCAGAAGTCCTCGCCGACACCCTCGACGAGGTACGGGCGGCCGCTGCCGCCGGAGTAGACGGAGCCCTCCGGGTCCGCGCCGATGACCTTGACCTTCCCGCCGCTGACCTCCTTGAGGTAGTTGCCGGTGCCGGAGATCGTGCCGCCCGTGCCGACGCCGGCCACGAAGTGCGTGATCTTCCCCTCGGTCTGCTCCCACAGTTCGGGACCGGTGGTCTCGTAGTGCGAACGGGGGTTGTTCGGGTTGCTGTACTGGTCGGGCTTCCAGGCGCCGGGCTCGCGCGCGAGGCGGTCGGACACGTTGTAGTACGAGTCCGGGTGCTCGGGGTCCACTGCGGTCGGGCAGACCACGACCTCGGCGCCGTACGCGCGCATGACGTTGATCTTGTCCATGGACACCTTGTCAGGGCAGACGAAGATGCACTTGTAGCCCTTCTGCTGGGCCACGATGGCGAGTCCGACGCCGGTGTTGCCGCTGGTGGGCTCCACGATGGTGCCACCGGGCTTGAGGGCACCGCTCTGCTCGGCGGCCTCGATCATCCGGACGGCGATGCGGTCCTTCACCGAACCGCCGGGGTTGAAGTACTCGACCTTGGCAAGCACGGTGGCCTGCAGGCCTTCGGTCACGCGGTTGAGCTTCACCAGCGGGGTGTTGCCGACGAGGCTGATCATCGAGTCGTGGAATTGCACCATGTTCTCCAAGAAGGGGACTCCACGGGTTCTCCGGGAGGTCCGGCCAGAGTATGCGGAAAGGGATTGGCCGACCGGCAGTACGGGGCAGGTAGGTCAACACGACGCAGGAGGTGGCTCCAAGGGTGTCCAGGGCGAGGACGGCCCGCCGGATCGCGGCGGGGGCAGCGTACGGCGGTGGCGGTCTCGGGCTGGTCGGGGTCGCCGCGTTCGGGCTGGTGCTGGCGGAGGTGCAGTTCGCGAAGCGCACGGTGGGCAACGGGCTGGGCGAGCCGCCGCGGGCGGACGGCCTGTACGGGAGCGAGTTCAACGGGCCGGAGATGAGCCCCGGCCCGCTGCGGATGGGCATGCTCGGCGACTCCACGGCGGCCGGGCTGGGCGTCCACCGGGCCCGCCAGACGCCGGCCGCGCTGCTGGCGTCCGGTCTGGCGGCGGTGGCCGAGCGGCCGGTGGAGCTGCGCAACGTGGCGCTGTCCGGCGCCATGTCGGACGACCTGGACCGCCAGGTGAGCCTGCTGCTGGACGGGCGCGGCCCGGCGCCGGACGTGTGCGTGATCATCATCGGCGCGAACGACGTGACCAAGCGGATGCCGCTGACGCAGTCGGTGCGGCTGCTGACGACCGCGGTACGAAGACTGCGGCTCGCGGGCTCGGAGGTGGTGGTCGGGACCTGCCCCGACCTGGGCACGATCGAGCCGGTGTACCAGCCGCTGCGGTGGATGGCCCGCCGGGTGTCGCGGCAGCTGGCGGCGGCGCAGACGATCGGGGTGGTCGCGCTGGGGGCGCGCACGATCTCGATGGGTGACCTGTTGGGCCCCGAGTTCGCGGCGAACCCCCGCGAGATGTTCGGCCCGGACTCGTACCACCCCTCGGCGGAGGGCTACGCGACGGCGGCGATGGCGGTCCTGCCGACGCTGTGCGCGGCGCTGGGTCTGTGGCCGGGGTCGGACCGGCTGGACGTGTCGCGGGACGAGGACATGCTGCTGGTGGCCAAGGCCGCCTCGGCGGCGGCGGGCGAACCGGGCACGGAGGTCACCCCGGCCCGCGGCCCGTGGGCCCTCCTGAAGCACCGCCGCCGCCGGCGCCTCCCGGAACCCGAGTCCCCGGAACCCGCCGCCGCGTCGGCGTCCGCCGCCGCCCCGGAGGACCCGGCGTAGCCCCTCCGGGGGCCGCACCCGGACTGCACCGGGCCCTGACAGCCCCGTGAGCGGGGCCCGGCCGATTCGCGCGGGCGGGCCGCTGCGCGGGGCCTGCCCCTCCCCACCCTTCACCCGTTCTCGCCTCAATCGCCGGCGCGGCTGGAAGTGCGCTCCGCGCACTCCACCCCGCCTGGGAGCACCTCCCAGCGGTGGCTGGGGGAGCTTGAGGCACGGGGGTCTGGGGGCGGAGCCCCGGGGAACGGGCGAAGGGCGGGGCGGGGAGCAG
>NZ_JBNNPF010000042.1:0-68550 GCF_050275515.1 Streptomyces sp. NPDC004126
GGCGAGGCTGTGAACAGCCTCGCCGGCGTTTGAGGCGACGGGCGCGCCGCGCCCGGGACGGGGTCAGGGGCGGCGCCCCTGGGAACGGGCGAAGGGTGGGCAGGGGACTCGGGCCGCGCAGCGGTTGCCGGCCCCGGGGGGTCAGAGGGTCAGGAGGAGCTTGCCCATGTGGGTGCTGGCCTCCAGGACCCGGTGGGCTTCCGCGGCCTGCGCGACGGGGTAGGCCGCGTGGACCACCGGCTGGACCCGGCCGGCCGCGATCAGCGGCCAGACGTGTTCCCGGACGGCCGCCACGATGGCCGCCTTCTCCTCCAGCGGCCGGGCGCGCAGCGACGTCGCCGTGATGGCCGCCCGCTTGGCCAGCAGTGTGCGCAGGTCCAGTTCCGCCTTCACCCCGCCCTGGAGGCCGATCACCGCGAGCCGGCCGTTCATGGCCAGCGCATCCAGGTTCCGCGCGAGGTACTTCGCGCCCATGATGTCCAGGATCACGTCCGCCCCGGCCCCGCCCGTCGCGGACCGCACCTCCTCGACGAAGTCCTGCTCGCGGTAGTCGATCAGGACGTCCGCGCCCAGCTCCGCGCAGCGAGCCAGCTTCTCCTTGCCGCCCGCGGTCACCGCCACCCGCGCCCCGACGGCCTTGCCCAGCTGGATCGCCATGGTGCCGATGCCGCTGGAGCCGCCGTGCACCAGGAGGGTCTCGGCCGGGCGCAGGCCCGCCACCATGAACACGTTCGACCACACCGTCGCGACGACCTCGGGCAGCGCGGCCGCGGTCACCAGGTCCACGCCCTTCGGGACCGGCAGCAGCTGCCCCGCCGGTACGGCGACCCGCTGCGCGTACCCGCCGCCGGACAGCAGGGCGCACACCTCGTCGCCCACCGCCCAGCCGGACACGCCCGGTCCGAGCGCGACGATGCGGCCGGAGCACTCCAGGCCGGGGTAGGGGGAGGCGCCCGGCGGCGGGTCGTAGAAGCCCTGGCGCTGCAGGACGTCGGCGCGGTTCACGGCGCTCGCCGCGACCTCGACGAGCACCTCCCCCTCGCCCGCCACCGGATCGGGTACTTCGGCCCAGACCAGGGCCTCGGGGCCGCCGGGCTGCTCGATCGTGATCGCATGCATGGCCCGGAATCTACCCGTGCTAGTCGGCCGGGCCCAGGGTGACCTGGGGGCCGGTCGGCGGGACCGCCCGGACGATGGTGATCAGGCGGTCCGTCAGCTGGAGTGGGCTCGCGTGCGGGTCGTCGTACGGGAGGAGCCGGTGCCCGCGCAGGACGCTGACGACGAGGTCGCCGGTGTCGCGCACGCTGCGGCCCACTTCCGACTTGTTGACGGGCCGTTCGATCAGGTCCAGGCCGCTGCCCTGCTGGATCAGGTCCTCCATCACGGTGCCCGCGCTGGGGCTGAGCACCGACAGGCCCAGCAGCCGGCCCGCCGCGCTCGCGCTCGTGATGACCGCGTCCGCGCCGGACTGCTTCAGCAGCGGTGCGTTCTCCTCCTCGCGGACGGCCGTCACGATCTTCGCGCCGCGGTTGAGCTGCCGTGCCGTCAGCGTGACGAGTACGGCCGTGTCGTCGCGCTGGGTGGCGATGATGATCTGACGGGCCTTCTGGAGCTCGGCCCGCAGCAGCACTTCGGAACGGGTGGCGTCGCCGACGACCCCGGTGAACCCCTCCGCGTTGGCGATGTCGATCACCTTGGCACTGGGGTCGACGATGACGACCTGCTCCCTCGGGAGGCCGGTCGCCAACAGCGTCTGCAGGGCGGAGCGGCCCTTGGTGCCGAAGCCGACGACGACCGTGTGCTCACGCAAGTTGTTCCTCCAGCGGTTGAGCCGCCACTCTTCGCGGGTGCGTTCGGTCAGCACCTCCAGGGTGGTGCCGACCAGGATGATCAGGAACAGCACGCGCAGCGGGGTGATCAGCAGGATGTTCATCAGCCGCGCGCTGTCGCTGTAGGGGACGATGTCGCCGTAGCCCGTGGTCGACAGCGTCACGGTGGCGTAGTAGACGCAGTCGAGGAAGTCGACCTTCTCGTTGGCGTTGTCGTGGTAGCCGTCGCGGTCGAGCCAGACGATCAGCACCGTCAGGCACAGCACGAAGAGGGCCATCAGCAGGCGCCGGGTGACCTGCCGCAGCGGCTTCTCGACCACCCGCTTGGGCAGTTTGACGCGTCGTGAGACGAGTTTCTCGTCGGCGCCGCGCGCCATGGCGTCCTGGCCGTGAAGTTTCACGTGAAACATCCCCCCGAAGCCCAGGGCAGGTCCAGGATCTCCAGCTCCTGCCCCGAACGCGCCCCGTGCGGCGGTACGACGGCCAGCGCGTCGGCGCCCGCCACGCCGCGAAGCATCGCCGGACCGTTGTACCGCAGCGGTACGGCGTGTTCGTCGGTCAGCAGTACCGGCACGAGCCGGGTGTCGTACGGGTGGCCGGGCACGTCGCCCTCCACCGGGACCGTGTAGCGGGGCCGCTGGCGGCGGCCGGCGAGGGCGCGCAGCAGCGGCTCGGCGAGGGTCAGCAGCCCGGACACGGCGGCGAGCGGGTTGCCGGGCAGGCCCACCACGTGGCGGGCCCCCTCCCGGTCGCCGATGCGGGCCAGCAGCATCGGGTGCCCGGGGCGCACGGCGACCCCGTCCACGAGCAGCTCGGCCCCGGCGCGCTCCAGCACGGGGTGGACGTGGTCGACGGGGCCGGAGGCGGTGCCGCCGGTGGTGACGACGACGTCGGCGGTGGAGGAGGTGACGGCCTTCAGCAGGGCCTCGGCCCCGGCCGGGTCGTCGCCGAGCCGGCGCGTGCCGATGACCTCGGCGCCGAGCCGGGTGATCCAGGGGCCGAGCATGGGGCTGAGGGCGTCCCGGATCAGGCCGTCGTGCGGGCGGCCCTCGGTGAGCAGCTCGTCCCCGAGGACCAGGATCTCCACGCGGGGCCGGGGCCGGGTGACCAGCTCGTCGTACCCGGCGGCCGCGGCGAGGCCGAGCACGGCCGGGGTGACGAGGGAGCCCACGGGCAGCAGCAGGTCGCCCGAGCGGCACTCCTGGCCGCGGGGGCGGATGTCCTGGCCGGTGTTCACGGGCCGGTCGGAGTGCAGCTGGCTGCTGGACGCGCGGGCGTGCTCGCTGCGGATCACGGCGGTGGTGTCGGCGGGGACGCGGGCGCCGGTGGCGATCCGGACGGCCTCGCCGTCGGCGAGCGGCGCGGGCGGCTCGTCCCCGGCGAGGACCCCGTCCCCGGGGCGGACGCGCCAGGGGCCCGGACCGGCGACGGCCCAGCCGTCCATGGCCGAGGTGTCGAAGGACGGCAGGTCGCTGAGGGCTTCGAGGGGTGCGGTCAGCACCTCGCCGAGGGCGTCCGCGAACGGCACCCGGTGGGTGCGGGCCGGCACGGAGGTGCCGGCTCTGGCCGCGGTCTCGCGGGCGCGCAGCCAGGGGGCGGCACGGTGGCCGCCGGCGCCGCCGGTGTCGGGGGTGCGGCTGACCAGGGCGAGGGCCTCGTCCAGGGCGCCGTCGGCGTCGGTACGGGTCATCCGGAGCCGGTCTCCTCGGGGTGTGGGGGCTGGGCTTCGGCGGCCCAGCGCAGCGCCAGGTCGGCGGCCTTGCGGGAGGCCTCGGCGACGGCCAGGGCGGGATCCGCGCCGGTGGCCTCGGCGCGGGCGGCCGCGTAGCCGACGAGGAACGTCGTCAGCGGCGCCGCGGGCCGGGCCACACCGTGGGCGGCGTCACGGGCGAGGTCGAGCAGGGTCGCGACGTCGACGGGGACATCGTCGATCCCGAGTTCGGTTTTGGCGGCGGTGATCCAATGCTCCAGCACGTTCCCATGCTCCCTGATCCGGGCGCGGGCCGCCGCCAGGTCCTCCCAGGTGTCGCAGTCGAAGGAGGCGAGTGGCTCAGCGGCGCCGATCCTGGCCAGATCCAGCTCCCCGGTGAGGGCGCGCAGGGGGAGGCCGTGCAGGGTGCCGTGCTCGGTGGCGAGCAGGGCGATCTCGCGGCGGAGCGGCTCCGCGCGGTAGGCCGCGACGAGGGGCTGGTCGCGGCCGTCGGCGTCGCGGAGCAGGGCGCCGTCGGGGCCCGTCGCGGCTGCGGTGAGCAGGGTGTGGACGGTGTCCCGGTCGAGGAAGGGCAGGTCGGCGGAGAGCACGAGGACCAGCGGGGCGGTGGTCCGGCGGATCCCGGCGTCCAGTGCGGCCACCGGGCCGCCGCCGGGCGGGTCCTCCCGGGTCCACCGGACGGGGCGGGCGGTTGCCCTGCGGGTGCCGACCACGACGGTCTCGGCGGCGTCGGGGCAGGCCGCCAGGACCCTGTCGAGGAGGGTGCGGCCGCCGACGTGCAGGGTGGGCTTGTCGGCTCCGCCGAGGCGCCGGGCGGCGCCGCCGGCCAGGACGATGGCGTCGTAGCTCATGCCCTTGAGTATGCGCGGGTCATCTCCGCTGCGCGGTCGCCGACTTACTCCGGGCTTATGCCGGGCCGTGCCGTGCCGGGCCGGGGCGTGCGCGGTGCCGACGGGGCGGAGCGGGTCTGGCCGGGGCTGCCGCTGCGCGGGGCGAGGTCCCCTACCCTCCCTTCGCCCGTTCCTCCCCCAGCTACCGCTGGGAGGTGCCCCCAGGGCTGCGCCCGGACCCCCTTCTGGGGGCTCCGCCCCCAGACCCCCGCGCCTCAAACGCCGGCGGGGCTGGATACATCCAGCCCCGCCGCAGTTTGAGCGGACCGGGCGCGGAGCGCCCGGTCCCCCAGCCCGTGAGGAATCAGAGGTACGGGCCCGAGCGGACCGCGCCGTGGGGGCCGTCTTCGTCGTCGTCGTGGGCGCCGCCCGGCGGAAGGGCTCGGCGCATCTGTTCCAGCTGGGCCCGCGCCGCCATCTGCTGCGCGAACAGGGCCGTCTGGATGCCGTGGAAGAGGCCCTCCAGCCACCCCACCAACTGCGCCTGCGCGATCCGCAGTTCGGCCTCGGACGGGACCGCTTCCTCCGTGAAGGGGAGGGAGAGGCGCTCCAGTTCCTCCACCAGCTCCGGCGCGAGGCCGTCTTCGAGTTCCTTCACCGACGCCGCGTGGATGTCCTTCAGACGGACCCGGCTGGCCTCGTCCAGAGGAGCTGCGCGGACTTCTTCCAGAAGTTGCTTGATCATGCTGCCGATGCGCATGACCTTGGCGGGCTGTTCGACCATCTCCGTCACCGGGACCTCGCGCGACTCGTCATCGGTGCCGCCGACCGCCGTCCCGTCCTGGCCCACGATCAGCACGTGCGGGGGGCTGTCCTGCGACCGTTCACTCCTCGGCATCTCCATGCCGTCATTCTCTCGCACACCTGCGTTCTCACACGGTGTGCCCCCGCACGGGCGTGATCCACCCTGTGCGGGGGCGGCAACGTCATCCGGCTGCCCGGCGGGCCATCGCGCCGCTCGACCTGGTGACCAGCGCGGCCAGCAGAGCCGCGCCCAGCGGGACGAGGACCAGCAGGCCGGCCAGCGTGTCCCACGGCACCGCGATCGGGACGTACAGCTCGGCGTCGCGTCCCGTGGCGTAGCCCCTTTCCAGGGCGTACTCGATGAGCCGCCGCTGTTCCCGTTCCTGGGTGAGGCGGAGTCCGACCGCCGGCAGGATGCCCGCCGCCGAGCCGAGGACCACGCCCATCAGGGCCACCACCCCGCACTGGAAGCCGCTGAGGGTGCGCCGTACGCGCGGGGCCGCGCCGACCGCCGCCAGGGTCTTCAGGTCGGCCTCGGAGTCCGCCTGGGCCAGGCCCGTCGCGATGCCGGCGGCGCCGATGGTGACGAGTCCCGCGAAGACGCTCAGGGCGAGCAGGCCCAGGGTGTGCTGCTCCTGGTAGCCCTCCTCGATCTTGACCTGGGCGCCGGCGCCCATCCGGTCGATCTCGCCGTCCAGCCGCTGCCGCTCCGCGGTGCCGGCCTTCCGGTCGAGGCTGAAGTAGGCGCCGGCCGGGGCCGTGGCGATGCCGGCGGCCCGGGCGGCGGCGGGCGGCAGGACCAGGTCGACGCCCCAGGCGGTGCCGGGTGCCTGGTGGACGGCGAGCACCTTGTCCTGGCCGGGCGGGTCGGCGCGCCGCTCGGCGGCCTTGTCGGCGGCGGCCTGGTCGGTGATGACCCGCAGGGTGACCTTGCCGTCCTTGACCTGGTTGCGGTTGAAGGAGACGGACCTGCCCTCCTTCAGCGCGGCGGCCGAGCCCGGGTCGGAGACGGCCAGCACCTGGAGCAGCTTCTCGTCGGCGACGACGACGTCGAGGGGGGTGCCCCAGTGCTTCATGACGCAGCGCGGGTCCTGGCGCAGTGCGCGGGCCTGGTCCGGCGGGAAGGAGGAGGCCCCGTGCTCGGCCTCGAAGAGCGGGCAGCGCTGCTCCTTCGGCACGATGACCTCGACCCGCCCGCAGCCCGGGGCCGAAGAACGCGGTGAGCAGTTCGGGTTGCCGACGACGAGGCGGTCCACATCGGCCCGTACCGACACCGGGAGGTTCTTCGAGAGGGTGTCGCGCAGGGCGGGCACCTCCTTGTGGCCGGCGTTGTCCGTACTCGTCAGGAAGCCCGTGTTGTCGGGGAGTACGGCCTCGTACGCGTGGCGGGACTGGACCTCCTGGCTGTGCTGGTACGTGGAGACCGCCACCGTCCCGGCGACGGCCGCCAGGACGGCGGCCACGGCCGGGGCCGTGCGCCCCCGGTTGCGGACGGCGTCGCGCAGCGCGAGCCGCGGCGACAGCGGGAGCCACCGTCCGAGCCGTCCGAACAGGCCGACCAGCAGCGGGGTGAGGGCGACGACGCCCAGCTCGGCGAGGGCGCTGCCGCCCATCACGAAGGTGGTGTTGACGCGGTAGCGGCTTCCGTAGATGACGATCGCGGCGCCGGCCGCGACGGCGAGGACGCCGATGACGGGCAGCACCCGGTTGGCGCGGCGGACCCCGCGCCGGCCGGTGAGGGAGGACAGCACGCTCTGCCGGGACGAGGTGACGGCGGGGGCGACCGCGGCCAGCAGGCCGGTCGCCACCGCGACCAGGGCGATGCCCAGCAGCTCCAGCGGGCGGACCTCGAAGCCGCCGAAGCGGGCGCCGAGCTGCTCCTCCAGCACGGGCCGCAGCCCGACGGTGAGGGCCATGCCGATCGCCGTGCCGAGGACCGCGGCCGCGGCGCCGAGCACGATGCCGCCGGAGAGGACGACGGCGCGGATGTGCCGCCGGTCGCCGCCGTTGGCGCCGACCAGGCCCAGCTGGCGGCGCGAGCGCCGGGCGCCGACCGCGAAGGCGGGTCCGGCGAGCAGGCAGATCTCCAGCATCGCCAGGCCGATGACGGTGACGAGGATGGCCCGCCGGGTCGCCATGGTGCCGTCCTGCGTGGCGAACTCGTCCTTCGGCTGCTGCTTGAACAGGGGGACGTCGGAGTCGGCCGGCGGGTGCAGGGCGACGGCCCGGGAGAGCACGAGCGCGCCGTGCTTGTTGACCTCCTTGACCATGTTCCACGTGAAACCATCGCCGCCCACGGCGACGAGGTAGTTGGGCCGGGGGTTGAGCCCGGGTGCTCCGGTGGCCCTCAGCGCCTGGTCGAGGGGGTCGAGCACGGCGCCCGGCAGGGCGAGCAGTTCAGTCCGCCCCAGCTGACCGGGCATCTCGTACGCGCCCACGATCCGGTACGAGGCCGCGGCGCCGCGCGGTCTCGCGGAGGAGCCCACGTACAGGCCGGAGGCCTTCAGGAAGGCGGTGGTGGCGACGACCTCGTCCGGTGCCTGGGGCATGCGGCCGCGGTCGAGCGTGAGCAGGCCCTTGGTCAGCGGGTCGCGCACGTCGAGCTCGCGCAGGTCCGTCCCCAGCAGCCCGTGCGCGGTGTGGACCTTGGCGAAGCCGCGGCGGTCCTCGACGGACCGGATCCCGGGCGGCAGCGCGGACTTCAGCGGCCGGCGGTCCTCCTCGGGGCCGGGCCGGTACTTGTCGTAGCCGCCGACCGGCGCGTACTGCTCGCCGTTGGGGTGCTGGTAGATCGGCGCGTCCAGGCCGGCCGGGCTGATCCGGGCGTCCGCCGCGCCGAGTTCGCGCGTCATCCGCTGGCCGGTGGACAGGTCGGCGCTGCGGTAGGTGAGGTCGATGGCGCTCATCCCGATGATGGGCAGGGCGAGCATCGCGAGTACGAGGGCGCTGCGGCCCTTGGCGCGCCACGCGTCGCGGCGGGCGATGCGCAGGGCGGCGATCCAGGAGTGGTACCAGGCGGTGAGCGGGGAGGTCACAGGCCGGCCGCCCGCCCGTGGAGCAGCGAGTCGGCCTGGCTGCGCAGGGTCTCGTCGACGACGCTGCCGTCGCGCAGGAAGACGACCCGGTCCGCCCAGGCGGCGAAGCGGGGTTCGTGCGTGACGAGGACGCCCGCGGCGCCGGCGTCGCAGCGGGCGCGCAGCAGCGCCAGCACGGACTCGCCGGTCTCGGAGTCGAGGGCGCCGGTGGGCTCGTCGGCCAGGACCAGGCGGCGTTCGCCGACCAGCGCGCGGGCGATGGCCACGCGCTGCTGCTGGCCGCCGGACATCTCGTCGGGGAAGCGGTCGGCGAGCTGCGGCAGGCGTATCTCCTCCAGCGCGGCCAGGGCGGCGCGGCGGGCCCTGCGGGCCGAGGTCCCGTCGAGTTCGAGGGGCAGGGCCACGTTCTCGGCGGCGGTGAGGGCCGGGATCAGGTTGTAGTCCTGGAAGACGTAGCCGATGCTGCGCCGGCGCAGCGCGGCCAGCTGCCGGCGGGAGGCGGTGGTGATGTCGACGCCCTCGACCAGGACGCTGCCGCTGGTGGGGGTGTCGAGGCCGCCCGCGAGGGTGAGCAGTGTGGACTTGCCGGAGCCGGACGGGCCCATGACGGCGACGAGTTCGCCGGGGTGGACGCTGAGGTCGACCCCGCGCAGGGCGTGCACTTCGGTGGCGCCGCTGCCGTGGGTGCGGACGAGGCGGTCCAGCCGGAGTACGGGGTTCGTGCGGTGCTGGTCGGGCATGAGGGATCCCCCTGGGGCGTTCGTTCAGCCGCGCCGCGTGCGGGCGGCGGGCCTGTTGGTGCCGGTGGCGGGCGCCGCGTCCGGGCCCGGTGCGTCCGGCGGAGCGGGTGGGTCCGCCGGGCCGAGCGCGGCCAGCCTGACGAGCCGGGACTCGGAGTGGTCGAGCCAGCGGGCCTCGGCCTCGGTCTGGAAGATCAGCTGTTCCAGGACCAGCAGCCAGGCCAGGTCGTCGCGTTCGCGGGACCGGCCGCTCTCGATGGCGGCGAGGGCCCCGGCCTTGAGCCGGGTGTAGTCCTGCATCGCCTTGAGCGTGGCGTGCCGCTGGGCCTGGATGACGGCGCGGATGTCCACGCCGGGCGCGCCCACGGCCATGGCGAGCTTGATGGACAGCTCGTCGCGGGGCGGGCTGGTGCGGTCGACGGGCCGCTCGTACCAGTCGCGCAGTTCGGTGCGGCCGTCGTCGGTGATGGCGTAGAGGGTGTGGCCGGCGTGGTCCTCGCCGCCGGGGGCGACGAGCCCGTCGCGCTCCAGGCGGGCCAGCGTGGTGTACACCTGCCCGACGTTGAGGGGCCAGGTGGAGCCGGTGCGGGATTCGAACTCGGTGCGCAGCTGGGAGCCGTAGCGGGGGCCCCGTTCCAGCAGTGCGAGAAGGCCGTGACGGATCGACATACTCAGTATGTATACCGAGTATGCTCGTCTCCGCAAACACCCCGCCCCCGTCGGCGGGTCCCTACCGGCCCCGGCGCAGCCGCATGCCCATGTAGCCGATGCCCAGCCCCATCAGGGCCAGTCCGGTGCCCAGCGGGAGCAGGTCCGCGGCCAGGTCGGCGGCCCGTTCGTTGGGTGCGGTGCCCAGCGCGGTGACGGGTGCGGTGGCGGGTGCGGTGACGGACGGTGCCGCGCCCGGCGGCGTGCTCGGTACGCCCTCCGGCTGCGGCCGGGCGGGCTCCGGCCGTTCCTGCGCCGGCTGGAGCGGGCGCGCCGGGCGGACCGGGCGCACCGGGCGGGAGGCGGCGGCGAAGGCGGGGTCGGGGAGTGCGTCGGCCGGCCGTCCGGGGTGCTCCCGCGCGACGCCCGCGGCACTGCCGGCGAGCTCCTGGTAAGCCTCTTGTGGCACTTCGGCCGCCCGGCCGGGGAGCGCGGGCGCGGCGACGGCCGGGGCGCGGGCGGGGGTCGCGCTCGCCGGCGCGGCGGCCAGCAGCGCGGCGGCGGCCAGCGCGGCCCCGGCGGTCCGGTGTGGCGGGCGGAGGCGTCGAGTCACGGGGTGCCCCTCCCCTTCCGTGCGGCCCGGGCGTCCGAAGTCGGAGCACCGCACTCAGGTTCACATGATGGGGCAAAGCGGGCATCTCGGGCGGTCCGTCAGGGTGTCGGGCACGCCAGTGCCACCGGTCCGGCCGTACGACGGGCACGGTCACGTCGTCCGGCGGCCGTGACCGCGTCGTTCGGCGGCCGTGACCGCGTCCTCCGGCGGCCGTGACCGCGTCGTCCGGCAACGCGATCCCGCCCTAAGGCGCCCCCGACACGAGCGCCCCCGGCCGGACGGAGCCGGGCCGGGGGCGGATGCCTGCGCGGGCGCCTCCACGGCCGCCCGCGCGGATGCCTACTGGGGGTCGCCGGTGGAGACGACCAGCGTGAACTGCGTGCCCTCCTTGGCCACGTCCGTCCCGGACGCCGGCAGCTGCTCCAGGACGGTGTCCTGGCCGTAGACGGCCTCGTCGCGGTTCTGGATCTCGAACCTCCAGCCCGCGGCCTGGATGCACTCCTTCACCGAGCGCAGGTTCTTGTACCGGAAGTCCGGGGCCACCACCTTGGTGGCGTCCTTGTAGGACTTCGTCGGGCTCTTGCACTTCTCCACGTCGATCGTGCGCGACGGGTCCGGACCCTTGTGGCCGGCCTTCGCCGACCCGGACGCGGACGCGGACGCCGAGGACGAGGTGGCCGGGGAGGCCGTGTCGTCCTTCTTGTCGTCGTCCATGTTCAGGACCGCGATCAGACCGCCGATGGCCAGCAGGGCCACCGCGATGGCGCCGACCACGACCGGGGTGTTCCGCTTCCCGCCGCCCGAGGAGGCCGCGGAGGAGGCCGCCGGGGCGGGCGAGATGGTGAACGGCGGCGGGGTCTGCGGCGCGTACTGCTGCTGCGGCACCGGCGCCGGGGTGTGCGGGTACGCGTAACCGCCCTGCTGGGTCTGCTGCTGCGGCTGCTGGTGCGTCTGCGGCGCGTACGGGGACGGCGGCGGCGTCTGGGCCTGGTACGGCTGCTGGAGCGACTGCGGCGGCGGCGCCTGGAAGCCGGAGTCCACCGGCGGGAAGACGGCCGAGCCCACGCCCGCCCCGCTGCCGCCGGTCGCGGCGCCCGGGACGATGACCGGGGCACCGGTCTGGCCGGCCGACATCACGCGCATGATCTCGTCCCGCATGGCCGCGGCCGTGGGGAAGCGCTCGTTCGGGTTCTTCTTCAGCGCCCGCGCCACGAGCGCGTCCATCGCCGGGGTGATCGACCGGTTGACGGTCGACGGGGCCACCGGCTCCTCCTGGACGTGCGCGTACGCGATGGCCAGCGGGGAGTCCGCGTCGAAGGGGATCCGGCCCGTCAGCAGCTGGAACAGCATGATGCCGACGGAGTACAGGTCGGAACGGGCGTCCACGCCGCGCCCCAGTGCCTGCTCCGGCGACAGGTACTGCGGGGTGCCGACGACCATGCCGGTCTGCGTCATCGAGGTGACCCCCGACTGCATGGCGCGGGCGATGCCGAAGTCCATCACCTTGACCACGCCGCGCTTGGTCATCATCACGTTGCCGGGCTTGATGTCGCGGTGGACCAGGCCCATCTCGTGGCTGGTCTCCAGCGCGGCCAGCACGTCGGCCGTCACCTTCAGCGCCTTGTCCGCCGGCATGGCGCCGTACTGGCGCACGTCCGCGTCGAGCACCGAGCCGAGCGGCTGGCCCTCCACATATTCCATGACGATGTACGGCATGACCGCTTCGTCCCCGCCGCCGGAACCGAAGGTGACGGTTCCCTCGCCGGTGTCGAAGACCGAGACGATGTTGGTGTGCGACAGTTTCGCAACAGCCTGCGCCTCACGCCGGAAGCGCTCGCGGAAGGACGCCTCGCGCCCGAGTTCGCTGTGCAGGGTCTTGATCGCGACCTGGCGGTCGAGCGCGGAGTCGTACGCGAGGTAGACCGAGGCCATGCCCCCCTCGCCCAGCAAATCCCTTAGCTGGTAACGGCCACCGGCCAGGGAGCCGCCTGCGTACCGGCCCTGCGTGCCGTCCTGGCTCATGACTGTTGCTTCCCCTCGGGCTGTTTCCCTACGCGTCTGGCTGAGCGCATGTCGCGCCCAGTCTGCCGGAGGGCAAGCACACGTCAAGCCGGTGCCCGCTGCGTGACCGGGGGCCTACGGGGCGTCTGTAGCCGAACGGTGACGGGTTCCGAGGCTGTAGCGTTCATCGGAGCACCCGATGAGGACCCACCGCTAGAGCGGACGAGAGAGACGACGGCGAGGACTGATGGCACCCGAACCCGAGGGAAACGGCGCCGGGATGGCCGACGGTCCTGAGCACTGGGGCGCCGGCGGCCTCGTGGGGGACGGCCGCTACCGGCTGACGCACCGCCTGGGCCGCGGCGGCATGGCCGAGGTGTTCGCGGCCGAGGACGTCCGGCTGGGCCGCACCGTGGCCGTGAAGCTGCTCCGGGCCGACCTGGCCGAGGACCCGGTGTCCAAGGCCCGCTTCACCCGTGAGGCACAGTCGGTCGCCGGCCTCAACCACCACGCCGTCGTCGCCGTGTACGACTCCGGCGAGGACCGGGTCGGTCCGAACGTGGTCCCGTACATCGTGATGGAGCTGGTCGAGGGCCGCACCATCCGCGAGCTCCTCATCAGCGCCGAGGCCCCGGGGCCCGAGCAGGCGCTCATCATCGTGTCGGGCGTGCTCGAAGCGCTCGCCTACTCGCACCAGCACGGCATCGTGCACCGCGACATCAAGCCCGCCAACGTCATCATCACCAACACCGGCGCGGTGAAGGTGATGGACTTCGGCATCGCCCGCGCCCTGCACGGCGCCCAGTCGACGATGACCCAGACCGGCATGGTCATGGGCACCCCCCAGTACCTGTCGCCCGAGCAGGCCCTCGGCAAGGCCGTGGACCACCGCTCCGACCTGTACGCCACCGGCTGCCTGCTCTACGAACTCCTCGCGCTGCGGCCCCCCTTCACCGGCGAGACCCCGCTGTCGGTGGTCTACCAGCACGTTCAGGACGCGCCGGTGCCGCCCTCGCAGCTGCCCGAGGGCGGCTCCATCCCGCAGGAGCTCGACGGGCTGGTCATGCGCTCCCTCGCCAAGGACCCGGACGACCGGTTCCAGAGCGCCGAGGAGATGCGCGGACTCGTCCAGTACGCGCTCCAGATGCTCCAGGACCAGGGCCCGAACACCGGCACCTGGAACACCGGCCCCGTCACCATGGCGCTCCCGCACGGCCAGCCGGGCGGCGCGCCCACCACGTCGATGGCGCCCGCCCAGAACGGCGGCCCGCGCCCGCAGTACCCCTCGCACGCCACGACCTCGCAGTTCCAGCAGCCGATGGTGCCCCCGCTGAACCCGGACGACGGCACGGCCTTCCCGGGCGGCGGCAACCACGGCGGCGGCCAGGGCGGTCACGGCGGCTACGACCACTACGACCCGTACGACAACGGGCGCCGCCGCGGCGGTGCGTGGAAGGCGTGGCTCTTCGCGGTCCTCGCGGTCCTCGCGATCGCCGGCGGTGCCGCGTACGCCATCAAGTCCGGCAATCTCGGCGGGGGCGGCGGCAACAAGCCGAAGACCAGCACGAGCACGCCCGCTCCCTCGCAGAGCAGCGGCAACACCCCGGAGACCCCGGCGACCGCGCCGAGCACCGAGGGCGGCTCGCACACCGACGAGACGTACCGGCCGACTCCGACCCGCAGCAAGTTCACGCCGAGCACCACTCCGTCGACCCCGTCCACCACGCCTTCGACGCCGAAGACCACCCCGCCGGTGGACCCGACGACGAAGCCGACGCCCCCGACCGACCCGCCGACCAAGCCGACGCCGCCGACCAGCGGCGGGAGCCCCGCGAACGTCGAATAGCGGACCGGCGGAAGGCGCGGCCGAAGGCGCGCGAAAGGCACGGCGAAAGGCCCGGAGGAAGGAATTCCGCCGGGCCTTCCCCGTATCCGCTTCCGGGTATCCGCTTCCGGTCCGCCGGCAGGTCAGAGGGCGTGCAGGTACGGGCGGTCCGGGGCGGCCTCGCGGGTCCGGGCCGCCTGGTCGCCGGGCAGCGTGTGGACGGTGACGAGCTGCGGTTCGATGCGCATGTAGACGGGGTCGAAGACCTCCCCGTCCACGAAATGCGGACCCGGACCGAATAGTTCCAGTTCTGCCGTGGTCGGTTCGACGAGTTCCGCCGTACCGGTGAACTGCACCGTCCACAACGCGGCCTCACCGGAATTGAAGTTGTCCGCCCCGTAGGCGACGACACTGCCGGCGCACGCCTGGTGGTACCCGAAACCGCTGTGCATTCTCAGCACCACCCTGCCGTCCACCACGATGTGGCGGGCGACGGCGAGGAAGGGCAGCGCGCGCATGCTGGTGGCGACCCGGCCGTAGGGCACGCGGCGCAGCAGTTCGATGGCGTGGAGTTCCTCCGGTGACGGTGACATGCAGCCACTCTCCGGCACCGGCGGAGCGCCGGACAGGGGATCCCGCCCCGATGATCGGGGACGTTGGTCCCGAATTGAACCGTGCGCCCCGGGGCACCACACGGCCACGGGGCGTCACGCCGGAGATCCGGTGGAGGAACGCCGGAGCGCGCCGGAGCGCGGCGGGACTAACGCTTCTCGGCCTGCAGGCGGGCCACGTACGCGGCGGCCTGGGAGCGGCGCTCCATGCCCAGCTTGGACAGGAGGCTGGAGACGTAGTTCTTGATGGTCTTCTCGGCCAGGTGCAGCCGCTCGCCGATGACCCGGTTCGTCAGGCCCTCGCCGATCAGGTCGAGGATCTTGCGCTCCTGGTCGGTGAGGTTGGCGAGCCGGTCGTCACCCTTGCCGTTCTTGCCGTCCCGCAGCCGTTCCAGCACGCGCGCGGTGGCCACCGGGTCCAGCAGCGACTTGCCGGCCGCCACGTCGCGCACGGCGCTGAGCAGCTCGTTCCCCCGGATGGCCTTGAGGACGTAGCCGGAGGCACCGGCCATGATCGCGTCGAACAGCGCCTCGTCGTCGGCGAACGAGGTGAGCATCAGGCACTTGATGTCCTCGTCCTGCGAGCGCACCTCGCGGCAGACCTCGACGCCGCTGCCGTCGGGCAGGCGTACGTCGAGCACGGCGACGTCGGGGCGGGTGGCGGGAATGCGGACCAGGGCGTCGGCGGCGGTACCGGCCTCACCGACGATCTCGATGTCCTCTTCGACCGACAAAAGCTCATGGACGCCCCGTCGTACCACTTCGTGGTCGTCCAGGAGAAATACCTTGATTTTTCCGTCTTCGCGCACAAACTCATCTTCACACACTCACCTCTTCCCTGCCGCAGTTACCCGGGATAACGTGCCGTTGTTCCGGCCCCCTGCAAGGCTGTGACCAGTGGATGTTCCCCAGGCGGCCGATTTACTTGGATATCCAAGCAAAATCGCAGGTCAAACGGGGTTTCGCAGTTATGCGTCGCACTGGGTAACGTGCTGTGCGCAGGGCACTCGCCGGGGCACCTGTCACGCCTGGATCCGTTACGCGCCGTGCACCCACCCCGTGCACGGGTACGGAAGCAGGTGAGCCGCACTGGTCCCCGGAGAACCCGGGTGCCGGACCGACGGAGGAGCACACGTGACCGTGGAGAGCACTGCCGCGCGCAAGCCGCGACGCAGCAGCGGCACCAAGCGGGCGGCCGGCGCGGCGAGCGCCCGCAAGACCGCCGCTGCCACCGCACAGCCGCACGACGCCGAGCCTCAGCTCGTACAACTGCTGACGCCCGAGGGTGAAAGGGTCGAGGTCGAGGGCAACCCCGACATCGCGGAATTCGCGCCCTTCGTCGCGGACATCACCACCGAGGACCTGCGGGCGCTGTACCGCGACATGGTCCTCACCCGCCGCTTCGACGGCGAGGCGACCGCGCTCCAGCGCCAGGGCGAGCTGGGCCTGTGGGCCTCGCTGCTGGGCCAGGAGGCCGCGCAGATCGGCTCCGGCCGGGCGCTCCGCGACGACGACTACGTCTTCCCGACCTACCGGGAGCACGGCGTGGCCTGGTGCCGCGGCGTCGACCCGACGAACCTGCTCGGCATGTTCCGCGGTGTGAACCACGGCGGATGGGACCCGAACACCAACAACTTCCACCTGTACACGATCGTCATCGGCTCGCAGACGCTGCACGCCACCGGCTACGCCATGGGCGTGGCCAAGGACGGCGCCGACTCGGCCGTGATCGCGTACTTCGGCGACGGCGCGTCCAGCCAGGGCGACGTCATGGAGGCGTTCAACTTCTCCGCCGTCTACAACTCCCCCGTGGTGTTCTTCTGCCAGAACAACCAGTGGGCGATCTCGGAGCCGACCGAGCGCCAGATGCGCGTGCCGCTGTACCAGCGCGCGCAGGGCTTCGGCTTCCCGGGCATCCGTGTCGACGGCAACGACGTCCTGGCCTGCCTCGCGGTCACCCGCTGGGCGCTGGACCGCGCCCGCCGCGGTGAGGGCCCGGCCCTGATCGAGGCGTTCACGTACCGCATGGGCGCCCACACCACCTCCGACGACCCGACCAAGTACCGGCTCGACGAGGAGACGGCGGCCTGGGAGGCGAAGGACCCGATCCTGCGCCTGAAGGCCCACCTGCTGGCCTCCGGCGGCGCCGACGAGGCGTTCTTCGAGGAGCTGGAGGCCGAGAGCGAGACCATGGGCAAGCGGGTGCGCGAGGTCGTGCGCGCCATGCCCGACCCCGACACCATGGCGATCTTCGAGAACGTCTACGCGGACGGGCACGCGCTCGTCGACGAGGAGCGAGCCCAGTTCGCCGCCTACCTCGCGTCCTTCGAGGAGGGTCACTGATGGCTGTCGAGAAGATGTCGATCGCGAAGGCGCTCAACGAGTCGCTCCGCAAGGCCCTGGAGACGGACCCCAAGGTCCTGATCATGGGTGAGGACGTCGGCAAGCTGGGCGGCGTCTTCCGCATCACCGACGGGCTCCAGAAGGACTTCGGCGAGGAGCGGGTCATCGACACCCCGCTCGCCGAGTCGGGCATCGTCGGCACCGCCATCGGCCTGGCCCTGCGCGGCTACCGGCCGGTCGTGGAGATCCAGTTCGACGGGTTCGTCTTCCCCGCGTACGACCAGATCGTCACGCAGCTCGCGAAGATGCACGCCCGCGCCCTCGGCAAGATCAAGATGCCGGTCGTCGTGCGCATCCCGTACGGCGGCGCGATCGGCGCCGTCGAGCACCACAGCGAGTCCCCCGAGACGCTCTTCGCGCACGTGCCGGGCCTGAAGGTGGTCTCCCCGTCGAACGCCGCCGACGCCTACTGGATGCTCCAGCAGGCGATCCTCAGCGACGACCCGGTGATCTTCTTCGAGCCGAAGCGCCGCTACTGGGACAAGGGCGAGGTCGACACCGACGCCATCCCGGGCGAGCTGCACAAGTCGCGCGTCGTCCGCTCCGGCACCGACCTCACCCTGGCCGCGTACGGCCCGATGGTGAAGGTCTGCCTGGAGGCCGCCGCCGCGGCCGCCGAGGAGGGCAAGTCGGTGGAGGTCCTGGACCTGCGCTCGATGTCGCCGATCGACTTCGACGGGATCCAGGCGTCCGTGGAGAGGACCCGCCGTCTGGTCGTGGTCCACGAGGCCCCGGTCTTCCTCGGTACCGGCTCGGAGATCGCCGCCCGCATCACGGAGCGGTGCTTCTACCACCTGGAGGCCCCGGTGCTGCGCGTCGGCGGCTTCCACGCCCCGTACCCGCCGGCCCGCCTGGAGGACGAGTACCTGCCCGGCCTGGACCGCGTGCTCGACGCCGTCGACCGCTCGCTGGCGTACTGAGGAGATCAGCGCGATGACGATCCGCGAATTCAAGATGCCCGACGTGGGCGAGGGCCTGACCGAGGCCGAGATCCTCAAGTGGTACGTCCAGCCGGGTGACACGGTCACCGACGGGCAGGTCGTCTGCGAGGTGGAGACCGCGAAGGCGGCCGTGGAGCTGCCGATCCCCTTCGACGGGGTGGTGCACGCGCTGCTCTTCGAGGAGGGCGTGACGGTCGACGTCGGCCAGGTCATCATCTCCGTCGAGACCGGTGCCTCCGGCGGTGACGCGGGTGAGGGTGGTTCCGCCGCCCAGGCCCCGGCGGCCGCCGCTGCCGTCCCGGCGGGCTCGGAGGCTGCCGAGGAGCCGGCCGCCGAGGGCCGCCAGCCCGTGCTGGTCGGCTACGGGGTTTCGCAGGCTTCCAGCAAGCGCCGGCCCCGCAAGGCCCCTGCGGTCGCGGTCGCGGCACAGAACGGCACTGCCGCGCCGGCCGTGGTGCCGGCACAGCCGGCTCCGGCTGCTGCGGCGGCCCAGGCCCCGGCCGTCCCCGCCCCCGCCGTCCAGAACGGCACGGCGCAGCCGACCGGTGAGCGCCCGCTGGCCAAGCCGCCGGTGCGCAAGCTCGCCAAGGACCTCGGCATCGACCTGGCCGTGGTGGTCCCCACCGGTGACGGCGGGGTCGTCACGCGGGAGGACGTGCACGCCGCCGCGGCGGCCGCGCTCGCCCCGCAGGCGCCCGTCCAGGCCCCGGCCCCGGCGGCCGTGCCCGTACCGGTGTCCGTGCCGGCCCCGGCGGCCGCGCCGGCGTCCGCGGCGGACGCGCGGGAGACCCGCATCCCGGTCAAGGGCGTCCGCAAGGTCACCGCGCAGGCCATGGTCGGCTCGGCGTTCACCGCGCCGCACGTCACCGAGTTCATCACCCTCGACGTGACCCGCACGATGAAGCTGGTCCAGGAGCTCAAGGAGGACCCGGACTTCGCGGGCCTGCGGATCAACCCGCTCCTCCTGATCGCCAAGGCCGTCCTCATCGCGGTCCGCCGCAACCCGGAGGTCAACGCCTCCTGGGACGAGGCGGCCCAGGAGATCGTGCTCAAGCACTACGTCAACCTGGGGATCGCGGCGGCCACCCCGCGCGGCCTGATCGTCCCGAACATCAAGGACGCCCACGCCAAGAGCCTGGCGGAGCTGTCGACGGGCCTGTCCGAGCTGGTCGCCACGGCCCGCGAGGGCAAGACCTCCCCGGCCGACATGCAGAACGGCACCCTCACCATCACCAACGTCGGCGTCTTCGGCGTCGACACCGGTACGCCCATCCTGAACCCCGGCGAGTCCGCGATCCTCGCGGTCGGCGCGATCAAGCTCCAGCCGTGGGTCCACAAGGGCAAGGTGAAGCCGCGCCAGGTCACCACCCTGGCCCTGTCGTTCGACCACCGCCTCATCGACGGTGAGCTCGGCTCCAAGTTCCTCGCGGACATCGCGGCGGTGCTGGAGCACCCGCGCCGGCTGATCACCTGGTCGTAGCGCACCCCCTCCCGGGGCAAGAACCCCCGATGGCCGGTCCCTCCTCCGCGGGACCGGCCATCGGGCGTTTCCCCCAGGGCCCGTCCCGTGGGCAAATCCCCTGGTGAAGGGCGGGTGGCGGGTGTGATCATCGGTGTGATGAGATTTCGCGCTGCCACCGCAGACCCCGCAGACCTCGACCGCGCCCTGGCCTACCCGGCCGACGGCCCCGTCGCCGCCCTGACCCCCGACCGGATCCGCGAGGAGTTCGCGGAGAACCGGATGCGCCCCGAGTGGACCTGGTTCGCCGAGGACGCCGACGGGCGGGTGCTGGCCCGCGCCCTGTGGTGGGGGCGCGGCGACAGCGTGCGGCCCGTCGCCCTCGACTGCCTCCAGGTCCGCGACGGGGTCGCCGACCCGGCGGCCCTGGCCGCCGCCCTGCTGCAGGCGGGACACACCGCCTTCGGCGGGCGCCCGGGCTACAACGTCTGTCTGCCCCGCGACTGGCGGGCCCGCCCCGACCTCGCCGGGGCGGTGGCCTGGCGGCAGGAGGCCGCGTACCGGGCCGGTCTGACGCGGGAGATCGAGCGGCTGCGCTACGAGTGGACGCCGACCGCCGGGACGGCGGAGCCGAGCGGGAGGCTCGTCTTCCGCGAGGGCACCGACGAGGAGTTCCTCGATGCCTTCGCCCGGCTCTCGCGCGGCAGCCTCGACCTGGCGACCCAGCACGAACTCGCGGACCTGACCGAGGAGGAACTGGCCCGCGAGGACTTCGCGTTCTACCGCGACTGCCCCGGTGAGCGCTCCTGGTGGCGCCTGGCGGACCTGCCCGACGGCACCCTCGCCGGGCTCGCGATCCCCTCCGCGACGCCCTACCACCGCAACGTCGGCTACCTGGGCGTCGTCCCCGAACAGCGCGGCAAGGGCCTGATCGACGAGGTCCTCGCGGAGATCACCCGCTTCCACGCGGGCGAGGGCGCCGAGCGGATCACGGCGACCACCGACACGGTGAACCTGCCCATGGCCGCCGCCTTCGACCGGGCCGGGTACGAGGTCACCGAGATCCGTCTCGTCCTGGAGGCCCCGCCCGGCAACTGAACGGGTAGCCTCCCGGCCATGCCGTTCGCCGAGTTGCAGGTGTATTGCGTGGAGCAGGCCGACGTCGCCGGCGGGGTGTGCCTGGTGCGGTGCGTCGGCGGCGTGGCGCGGCCCGGACAGGTGTACGCGGCCGGGGAGTCGAGGCTCTGGCTGCGCGGGATAGAGCGCCACGGCCGCCGCGCCGAGTCCTTCGGCGCCGGCCACACGGCGCGGGTCCGCCTCGCGGGCGCCGTCGTCGCGCTGCTGAGCCGGGGTCAGGTGCTGACCTGCGTACCCCCGGACGGGCACGGCCTGGCGGAACTGGAGGCCTGGCTGGCCACCGGGCCGCCGCTGACGGACGAGCCGCGTCCGCGCACCCTGCGCAGCCTCGCGGTGGGCGGGATGCAGGACGACCGGCTGCCGGACGCGACGCGGCTGCGCTGGGGCCGGCTGGCGGTGGCGGCGGCGTACCGCTGCGCGGTGGCGGAGGGCGCGTCCGACCTGGTGCGGGGGATCGAGCTGGCCTTCGTACGCGGATACCTGCTGCGGGAGTTCGGGCCCGGGCGCGGCGGCGACCCGGCCGCCGTGTGCCGGGAGACGCTCGCGCTGGTGGACCTCACCCCGGCGGAGGCGGCGGCGCGGGCCCGTGTCTGGCGGGAGCTGCCGCGCGCCGAGATCGTGCACCTGCGCCGCCTCAAGAACCTGCTGCGCTGGACGGGCGCCGCCCGGCCGCACCTGGTGGACGGCGACCCGCTGGCGGTGGCGCTGGACGCCTGGTCGCGGGTGCGTCCAGGGCTGCCGTAGGCGCGGTCCGGGGCGGGGTCGTCATCCGGCCCGGTAGGCGCGCGTGAATGCGGCCACCCCGCCGTTCAGGAGCCGTTCGGTCTCCTCCTCGGGCAGGGGCAGCAGGCCGTAGTGGGACTGCTGCACGATCTGGTGCGCGGTCAGGGCGGTGAAGTGGGTGCCCGCCAGTTCCGCGTCCCCGTGCACGTCGATGAGCCCGGCGGCGGCGAGGCCCTCCATCGCCTCGGCGAGGGCGCGGGCGACGGGGCGCGGCCCGGCCTCCTTCCACGCCTCCAGCACCTCGGCCGGCACGTGGTTGACCTCGGCGTGGATGTGCCGGACCAGCGCGAAGTGGTCGGAGTGCTCGAACATCACGCGGACCAGCGCGCGGGCGAGGGCCGTCAGGTCGCGTTCCAGGTTGTCCGGGTGGGGCGGGCGCTCCGGGTCGAACAGGGCGCGCACCTTGGCGATGTGGGTGTCGCGCACCTCTCCCGACGTCCAGGTGACGACGGTGGCGAAGAGCTCCGCCTTGCCGCCCGGGAAGTGGTTGTAGAGCGTCCGGGTGGAGACGCCGGCGGCCTCCGCGAGCGCGTCGACGGAGGCGCGCGCGTACCCCTCGCGGCCGAAGACCGCGCAGGCCGCTTTCGCCATGGCGATCCGCTTGGCCAGCTTCCGCGGCGGGATCCCGGGCTGTACCTCTGCTGCGCGGGCGTCCGATGCCCGGGGGGCGTTGCTGTCGGCCACACCAGCCTCCTCAATTTTTTACAACGAGCGTTGCAGTTTCTACAACGGCCGTTGTAGTTTACCGGAGCGGGGGCCGCACAGGGCGGCCGGCCCGCTGTCCAAGGGGGATCATCATGTCCGTCAGCGAAACAGTCCTGGACGAGCCGCTGCGCGTGGCCGTCGTCATCGGCAGCGTCCGCGAGGGCCGCCGGGGCCCCGCCGTCACCGACTGGTTCCTGAGCGCCGCGGCCGCCCACCACACCGGCCTGGAGTTCGACGTCATCGACCTCGCCGACGTACCGCTCCCGCTGGCCATGCCCGACTGGGGCGGCACCCCGGACCCGGCGGCCGCCGCCGCGCTCGCGGACGTCAGCCCGCGCCTGGCCGCCGCCGACGCGTTCGTCTTCGTCACCCCCGAGTACAACCACAGCTTCCCGGCCGTGCTGAAGAACCTCATCGACTGGCACCGGCCGCAGTGGCAGGCCAAGCCCGTCGGCTTCGTCTCGTACGGGGGCGTCGGCGGCGGCCTGCGCGCCGTGGAGCAGCTCCGGCTGGTCTTCGCCGAGCTGCACGCCGTGACCGTACGCGACTCCGTGAGCCTGCACGGCCCGTGGTCCGGGCTCGGGCAGGACGGCGCCCCGCGCGACGGGGCCGTCACCGAGAGCGCCGCCAAGAACATGCTCGGCCAGCTGGAATGGTGGGGACGGGCGCTGCGGACCGCGCGCACGACCCGCCCCTACGAGGGCTGAGGAGCCGGACGCCATGACCACCGCACCCGCCTCCGCCTCCCCTTCCGCGGCACCCCGCGCGGCGGCACCCGCCGGCTCCGGGGCCCTGGGGAGGACGATCGCCGTCGTCATCACCGGCTCGGTGATGGCCGTCCTCGACATGACGATCGTCAACGTGGCCCTCGGCCGGCTCTCCGACGCCTTCCACGCCCCGCTGGAGACCATCCAGTGGACCGCCACCGCCTACACGCTCGCGCTCGCCGCCGTCATCCCGGCGGCGGCCTGGGCCATGGGCCGGATCGGCGCCAAGCGGACCTACCTGACCGCCCTCGTCCTCTTCACCCTGGGCTCCCTGCTCGCCGCCTGCGCCTGGAACGCGAGCAGCCTGATCGCCTTCCGGGCCGTCCAGGGGCTGGGCGGCGGCCTGCTGATGCCGGTCGGCATGACCATGGTCATGCGCAGCGCCGACCGGGCCCGCATGGGACGGGCGATGGCCCTGCTGGGCCTGCCGATCCTGGTCGGCCCGGTCGCCGGCCCGATGCTCGGCGGCTGGCTCGTCGACTCCGCCTCCTGGCAGTGGATCTTCCTGGTCAACCTGCCCGTCGGGGCGGCCGCCCTGGTGCTCGCGGCGAAGCTCCTCGCACCCGACGCCCCCGCCGACCCGGCGTCGGCACCCCGGCTGGACGTCCCCGGGCTGCTGATGCTCTCCCCGGGCCTGGCCCTGCTGCTGTTCGGGCTGTCCCGCGGCGGCGAGGGCGGCGACTTCACCGCCCCCGGCGCGCTGCTGCCCACGCTGGCCGGAGCGGCCCTCGCCGCCGCCTTCGTACGGCGCGCCCTCAGGGTGCGCGAACCGCTGCTGGACCTGCGGCTGCTGCGCGACCGTACCTTCGCCGCCGGCATCGCCACCCTCGCCTTCTTCACCTGCGGCTACTTCGGGTCGATGCTGCTGAGCCCGATGTACCTCCAGCAGGCGCGCGGCCTGAGCGCGAGCGCGGCCGGCCTCCTCGTCGCCCCCGTCGGGCTCGCCGTCGGGATCACCATGCAGATCGCCTCGCGGCGCGTCGACAAGGTCTCGCCGCGCCGGATGATCCCGGCCGGGGCGGTCGTGGCGGCCCTCGGCATGGCGGCCTCCGCCCTGCTGACCGGCACCGAGGGGGTACCGGTCTGGCAGGTCGTCGCCGCGGGCCTGGTCATGGGCGTCGGCGCCGGGATCGTGCTGATGCCGACGATGACCACCGCGAGCCGCGACCTGCCCGGCGAGCGCATGGCCGCGGCGAGCACCGCCCTGAGCATCAACTCCCAGCTGTGGGCCTCGGTCGGCACGGCACTGCTGTCCGTCCTCCTCGGCGGCACGGGCCTCGGCCCGGCCGGCTTCCGCCTCGCCTACGGAGCCGCGGCGGTGCTGCTGGCCCTGTCCGTGATCCCGGCGCTGCGGCTGCCGGGGCGGCGGCCCTAGACCTCGGCGGCCCTAGCCCTTCGCGGCGTTGCCGAGCACCTTGGACGGGGTGATGCGCACGACCACGCGCACCGCCCCGTCGGCGGCGTCCCCGTACTCCTTGCCGGCGCCCGGCCCGAGGTACTCCTCGGCGATGCGGACGGCGACGGCCCGGCCGGTGTCCTCGGTGAGGGTGGCCGTACCGCGGATCTCCGCGTAGACGTAGGGGTTGGCGAGGTCGAAGACGGTGAGGCCGACCCGCTCGTCGCGGGCGATGTTCCGCTCCTTGCGGCGGCCGCGCTCGGTGGACACGAGCAGCTCGTCGCCGTCCCGGGACACCCAGACCACGGAACTCTGCGGGCTGCCGTCGGGGTTGAGGGTGGAGAGCACCGCGGGGTGGGGGGAGTCGAGCAGCCGGCGTACGGCGTCGTTCAGCGCGATAGTCATACGGGCGACGGTAGTTGGCGCGGGCGCGCTCTCCCGGGGATTTTCCGGGGCCGGGCCGGACTACCCGAAGTCGTCGCCCGCCGTCACTCCCAGGGGATGTTCCGGTACGGGCTGGCCGGATCGGTGGTGAGGGTCAGGTGGGTGGCCAGCGAGGAGCCGTACCAGCGCCCGAACTCCTCCTCGTCGAAGTGCAGGCAGCGCCCCAGCGAGTACCCGGCGGAGAACTCCTCCCACGACCGGTACGCCCCCCGGGCCGCCGCACCCGCGCGGAGCACGGCCCGCTCGGCGTCCTCCACCGTCCCGTAGCGGGCGGCGACCCCCCAGCGGGCCATCTGGGAGCCCCGGCCGAGGTCCCAGCCGTGCACCGAGCGCACCCAGCCGTCCTCGGGGAGCAGCCCGTCGGCGCGGAACCGCTGCTCGTAGCGGGCTATCCGGCCGATCAGCCGCCGCACCCCGGCGATCTCCCCCTCGACCTCCGCGACGGGGCGCGGCGCGGCGACGGTCACCCCGTCGGGGGTGAGCTGGGGCTCGGCGGCCTTCAGGGCGCCGTGGCGCAGGCTGGCCTCGGCGGCGTCGCGCCAGTGCTCGACGTCGACGGGCCCGGCGAAGTCGGAGGCCAGCAGCCGGCGCACGCGCAGCGCGTACTCCCAGACGGGGCTGACGATCTCGGCGTCCAGCATCCGCTGGAGCACGTCGAACCAGCCGGCGGGGTCCGTGACGCCCCAGGACTTGCGCAGCCGGTCGCGTTCGTGGGTGTAGCCGTTGCCGTGGTGGGCGAGGGCGTTCCAGAACTCCCCGTTGGAGACGGCGAGGTGCGCCCCGACGGCCAGCCCGTGCGCGACGGGCCCGTGCAGCGGACCGCCGGTGTGCAGGGCGTGCAGCGCGCCGGGGGTCGGGCCCCAGGAGGGCGCGGCGTCCCAGTGCGCGCGCCAGCGGGCGCGGTCGGCGGGGGTGGTGGTCAGGTACGCCTCGGCGGGCGTTCCGGGGTTCACGGCGAGGTGCGCGGGGTCCCGGTGGTCCCAGGCGTTCGCGAACCAGGCGAGGCTCTGGCGCAGGAACACGGTGTCCGGGTCGGGGGCCGGGAGCATGCCCCGGGTGTAGACGGCGAGGCCGGCGGGGCCGGGGTGGAAGCGGGCCGCGCGGGGGTCGGCGTCGACGTCGGCGCGGGCCTGGGGCAGGAACAGCTCGGCGCGCGCCAGGGCGTCGAGGTAGCCCGGCCAGTCGCCGCGCCGCTTGGCCTCGTACAACTCCCTCTCGATCGCACTCGGCGCCGTCCAGCCATCCATACGGGGGACCTTATACGGGCCCCGGGAGCGCGCACTCGGCCCACACGGTCTTCCCGACCACGCGCTGTGACGCCCCCCACCGCTGGGCGACGGCCTCCACGATCGCGAGGCCCCGCCCGTACTGCTCCTCGTCGGACACCACCGCTCGCGGCTCGGGCCACCGCTCGCCCTTCGGATCGGTGACCGCGATGCGGAGCACTGCTCCGTCGAGCTGCACCTCGACCCGGATGTACCGGTCCCGGACCGCCCCGTGCAGCAGCGCGTTCGTGACGAGCTCGCTGGTCAGCAGCGCCACGTCCGAAGCCACCCGGGGCTCCCCCCACGCCACGGCCAGCCACGCGGCCCATCGCCTGGCGGCGGGTACGGAGTCCTGGCGGGGCGGGTAGTTGCGCACGCCGTAGCGGGTGGGGGTGTGGGTGTGCTCGGTGTTCATGGCACCTCCTGTGCGGGCGGTGGCTTGTCGGGGCCCGTGGGCAGCCCGGTGCACTTCCGCCGACTCATGTCGCTGCGTAAGCGGCTGTGGACATACCGTAGCGAGAGATTTTCTCGGCCAGCAATCGAACGGGCCAGAAATTTCTACCGAGTTGAGTTGGTGGCCGGTCGTACGGGCGAGCAGACTGTGCGCAGTAGGGAGGGAGAACGGGATGCCGAGCAGGGACCCGGACCGTGGAACCTCGGTTTCCACAGTCCTCGCAAGGCGGTTGGGAGGCGAGCTGCTCCGTCTGCGCGAGGGCCTGGGGCTTCGCCAGTCGCATGCTGCCGAAGCGCTCACCGCTTCGGTCGCCAAGGTGGCGAAGATGGAGCGAGGGCTCGTTCCGGTGCGCGATCCGGACATCCGCGCTCTGTGCCACCTCTACGGCGTGGACGACGAAGACGTCATCGGAGGGCTGATCCGGCTGGCACGGTTGGATCGCGAGCGGCGCAAGGCCAGAGGGTGGTGGCGCCACGATCCCGAGGTTGGCAGCCTCGCCGAGTACATCGCCATGGAGGACGCGGCCACGCACATTCGCACGTGGCAGACGGCGCTCATTCCCGGCTTGCTCCAGACCGCCGACTACGTACGGTCGATGTGTGTGGTCTCCGAGACGTGGCGCGAGCCGGACGAGATCGAGCCGATCGTCACAGTGCGGATCAAGCGGCAGGCCAGACTCCGGGGAGAAACGCCCCTGCGCTTCCATGCGGTGATTTCGGAGGCCGCCCTGCGGCAGGAGATCGGTGGGCCGGCGGTAATGCGCGGACAGCTCGACCATCTGATCGAGTCGGCTGAACTCTCCAACGTCCACATCCAGGTGCTGCCCTTCCGGACCGGTGCGCATCCAGGACTCTCGGGTGCGTTCAGTGTTATCTCGTTCGCCGAACCCGGGGCAGTCGACGTCGGCTACAACGAAAGCATCTCGTCTACCGTGTGGGTGGAGAGCAAGAGCGGGAGCGAGGTCTACACCCGCACCTTCGACCGGCTTGCGCGCCTGAGTCTCGCGCCGCGTGACTCCGTGAACTTGATCGCCAGCATCAGCAAGGGGTGGTAGACATGCCCGAGTTCGACTTCGTGAAGTCCACATACAGCGGCCAGGACATGAACGAGTGCGTCGAGGTGGCCATGAACGTGCCCGGGATGGTCGCGGTCCGGGACAGCAAGCGGGCGGGCGGCCCCGTCATCGAGGTCGCCCCCACCGCCTGGGCGGCCTTCGCGGGGTCGCGTTGAGCTCCGGGATAACCGTCTACTGGCGGCCCGGCTGCGTCTTCTGCATCAAGCTCTGGACCCAGCTCCGGCTGACCGGCACCCCGTACCGGCCCGTGAACATCTGGCGGGACGCCGACGCGGCGGCGTTCGTCCGCAGCGTGAACGACGGCAACGAGACCGTCCCGACGGTCCGCGTCGTCTCCGCCTCGGGGGAGGAGTCGGTCATGACGAACCCCTCGCTCGCCCAGGTCAAGCAGGCCCTCACCGCCTGACGGCACTCACTTCGCCGCCCCAGAAGGTGAGGGCCTTCCTCAGGATCTGCTCGGCCTCCTCGCCGTACGCCGCCGCACCGCTCAGTACGGCGAAGGCCTTGCGGTGCAGTTCGACCTCGGCCGGCTCCTCAATGTCCAGGGAGGAGGAGACGAGCTCGATGTGGACCCGGTCTCCCCGGCCCTGGATGTGGAAGCCGTGGACGGGAAACAGGTCCATCCGTGCCGTGGCCGGGAGGATCCCGAGGGTGAGGGACGGCAGGGCGAAGTCCCGCAGGAGGCGCTCGATCTGCCCTCGCATGACGTCCGGGCCGCCGATGTTCGTGTAGAGGGCCTGCTCGCCGAGGACGACGGCGTAGTGATGCCGGCCGTCGTGCAGGACCTGCTGCCGCTGCATGCGCTTGGCGACGCCCGCCGGAACGTCGTTCGGTACCCCGAGGAAGTCCACGACCTGCGTGAGGATGACGGTGGCGTACGCCTCGGTCTGGAGCGTGCCCCAGATCATGCCGGGTACGTACGCCTGTCCCTCCGGCGTTTCCTGGTACCAGCGGATCACTTCGTCCTGCACCGCCTCTGTACCGGTCGAAAGCCGCTGCTGCCACGGGATCGCGCTGGACATCGAACCTCCTGGGATCTGCTGCCGGGTAGCGAGCATCCAAGCGGTGGCGACGCCGCCGGGCAAGGGGGCATGGCAGGCCTGGCCGGTGATCGTCTACCCGACAACGCGGATATTGGCGTTGCGGCATAGACGGAGTCTGAGTGACCGGCCTAGCGTCGTCCTGGCCGCGGGGATCAGCCCTGCGCAGGGAGGGACGTCATGGCGCGAGCCCATCTGACCCGACTCACCGGCAATGCCGGTGGGCCCAACTGCGACGACGACGATTGCCCGAACGTTTACCGGGACACGACGGATGGCGGCATCGTCGTCCAGGGCGACCTGTGCACGGCGTTCCGGCCTCCGGCCGGTGAGGGGCTGGTGAAGATCCCCGAGCAGGTGCTGAGGGAGGCTGTTCGTGCTCTTGGATGGTGATGGCTGGCGCGCGTTCTTCGACGCCTTCGAGCGTGAAGCATGGCGGTTCGAGGCGCAGCCCACGTACACGATGCCCAAGGAGCAGGAGAACGTTGCCAGGTTCCTGCGCGGTGAGGCCAAACCCGCCAACCACAATGCGAGCTGGCATGAACGAGTGAGGTCGTATGTCGATTCAGGCCGCAGCATCGCTCGTGTTCGCATTGTGCGGCAGCCACTCACCGACTACCAGTCGTACCAATTCGCATGGGGCATTCCCGGCAACATCAACGCCGGCGAGGACATTCGAGTACTGGATGTAACGCGCGACGATTATGGTTTGCCGCTCACCGGTCAGGACTGGTGGATGTTCGACGAGAACCGTATCGCTCATCTCAACTTCCGGGCGGACGGGACGCAGATCAACCGAGAAGTACACGAAGGGGACCCCGCACCTTATCGGGAATGGAAGCGGGTCGCCCTGGAGTACGCCGTGCCCTTCAAGGAGTACGTGAAGGGCCTTGACCTTTGACCCGGGACAGCTAGGCCAGTCCAAGGCTGACCTGGCCGAAGCTCTCCGTACACTGCGCAGGCGAGCCAATCGAACTCAAGTTTGGCTCGCTCTGCGTTGCAACATATCGCAGACCAAGCTCAGTAATATCGAGACCGGGCGGATCGCCCCGAGTGTTATCGACGTTGAACTCATTGTCAGAGCACTTGATGCTCCCCCAAGCCTCGTTGCAGAAGTGGTTGCCCTTGCCAGGCTTGCCCATACGGAGTGGCAGGGCAAACGGGCATTGTGGCGTAGGGGGCTGGACAAGCGGCAGGCCGAGCTGGCCGGCCTTGAAGCAGAGGCAAGGAAGCTTCGGTACTTTCTGCCCGCAATGATGACCGGCCTCCTGGCGACGCCCGAGTACATCAGAGCCAGCCTCGGCCATTCGCCAGGCGACATCTCCAAGACGGTGACGAAAAAGCTGGAGCGGCAGACGGTTCTCTACGACACCACCAAGCAGTTCACCTTCCTATTGACGGAGCAAGCCGTCAGGTGGGCCGTAGTTCCCGGAGCTGCGATGGCGGTACAAATCGACCGCCTTGTTTCGCTCTCTCACTTGCCGCACGTGCGTATCGGCGTGATCCCCTTGGGGGCGTCCGTAAGCCGTGGCCCCATGAACACCTTCACAATCTATGACCAGCGCCTTGCAACAGTCGAGACCTTCACAGGTCGCATAGTGTTCCAAGATGCCAGGGACATCGAGGAGCACCTCAAGGTGTTTGAGCTGTACGAACGGCATGCGCATTTTGGGCCGGAGGCGAGGGGCCTGCTTGGGGACTGGGCTGATCTCTTCCGTTCGTGATGAGGGCGCGTGCAGGGCGTGAAGCGATATAGGTGAGGGTGGGGGTGTGGGATTTTATGGCAGGAGCCAACATGAATCGTGAATGGCAAGACCACTTAACTTCTCGGCGAAGGGGGCTGGAGAAGAAGCAGAACGAGTTGGCGGGGCTTGAGGCCTCCTGCACGGAGTTCCGCTACTTCCTCCTTTCCATGGTGACGGGTCTGCTGGCCACCCCGGACTATGTCCGAGCGAGCATCGCCGATGTCCCCGGGGATCAGAGCAAGACCATCGCGAAGAAGCTCGAGCGGCAGAACGTCCTCTACGACTCGTCGAAGTCGTTCACGTTCGTCCTCACGGAACAGGCGGTCAGATGGCCTCTGCTTCCCCCTTTGGCGATGGCCATGCAGCTGGACCGACTGGCTTCCGTATCCCGGATCCCGAATGTGCGGCTGGGCGTCATTCCGCTGGCCGGCTGCATACCGGAAAGGCCGCTGAACACCTTCACCGTCTACGACGACCGCCTCGCCACGGTCGAGACGGGAACCGGGGTCATGATATTTCGTGACCACCGTGATGTCTCGGCCTACCGGAATGAGTTCGCGGCCTACGAGCGGTACGCACTGTTCGGGGAGAAGGCGCGGAAGCTATTGTCGGACTGGTCCTTGATCTTTACCCGGCAACGCTAATATCCCTCGGTTTTCGCGGCTCTCCGCTGGATGATTGCTCCCATGTCGAGGGCGACGGGTCTGCGTGCCGTGGCCACGCCGACGAATGCCCGGCGCTCCCGTCCCCTCAGTGATTCGCGACCGAGAGGAGCAGCACCATGACGTCGATGCTCGAAAGGCCCGTCGCCTTACGGCACGGAAGGGACCTCGTCAGTCCCGAGCTGTTCGAGAAGGTGTCCGAGTTCTGTGCCGAAGAGTATGGACACGAGCTGTCGACCGCTCGACGGATCGTGGACCAGGCCCTTGCCTTCCTCAAGGTCATGGGCGACGCCCGCGCGTTCGACATGACCCCCTCGACCACCGTCGATCCGGGCTGGCACTCGTTCGCCCTGCACACGACCGCGTACCGCACGTGGTGCCTGGAGCAGTTCGGGTACTTCGTGGACCACGAGCCCAAGGCCACCGTCCGTACCCGCCCCCTGATCGGCTCCGTCGTGGACCGGGTGAAGGAGGCCGGGTTCCACGTCGACGACCAGCTGTGGGGTGCCGCGAAGGACTGCAACCCGCCCGCCTGCTGCGGCGACGGCGACGGTTGCTGAATCACTGCGGACGCAAGCGGTCCGGACGTGGCCAAGCCGTCCGGGCCGCCACAGCCAGAGGTTCCGAGGATGAGAAGCAGTGACGAGGGCCTGGCCGGACGAGGCCGGGTCACCGTGTTCGCCATGTTCGGTACGGTCTTCGGCTACGCCACCCATCACCTTGACGAACGACGGATCGGGGAGGTCGCGGTGATCGGCCCCCTGACCCCTGGTGTCGAGTGGCCCAGGTTGTGGCAAATGGCCCGCACCTGCGGCAGGCCGGCCGCCAAGGACACCGAACTCGCCCAGTGGATCCTGATCCAGGCGACGCGTGCGTTCGTATGCGGCAGCGACCGCATCGTCCAGCTCGAAGACAAGGGCTGGAAGCTCGAACCAGGCGGCAAGCGTGTCGCCTTCGAGGCGACCTACGCCAACCGCGACCACCTCCTGACGGGGAACCTGACCGTGGAAGGTCTCACCCCCGGTCAGGTGGCCGAACGGGCCTCGATCTACACGGCGTAGTCATCGGCTAGCACTCGTAGCCGTGGGGGCTGCCCATGGCCGTGACGAAGAGCCACACCATCGCCGCCGAGCCAGCCAGGCCTGTCAGCAGGGCGGCGGGCACGTTGCGCGGGCCCACGTAGCCGAGCGCCGCGCCCCACCACGCCAGGGCGAGGAGGACGAGGAAGGCTCCGTAGAGCAGCAGCGCGAGGCCGTTCGCCGAGGCGTTGACGCCCGCGTCGCAGGCGCGCCAGGCGGCCGCCAGCAGTTTGATGCCGATCAGGCCCGTGGTCAGACCGGCCACGGGTATGAGTACGCAGCCGCCCCACTGTCCCCGCGTCATCGCGGTCCCCCCCGTTGTCAGTGGCCCCTGCTAGCTTGCCCGTTGGGAATAGAGGCCGGTCAGAGAACCCTAGAGGTCCGCGGTCAAGGGGGGTGGGCATACAAGTCCCCGGCAGCCGGCTCGGGACTCTGGAGGCGGTCCGTGAACCCACCCCCCTCCCCTCCCGGACGGGTCAGCCGTGTCTCGGAGGGGTCGGTTTGTGGCCCGGGTAGACATGGTCCGGGGTGACGATCTCCGTGATGGCCTCGCCGAAGAGGGTGCTGGGCTCCTGGCCGTCGTGCAGGGCGTCGGTGTTCAGGATGACCACCAGGGTCGCCTTCTCCTCCGGCAGGTACACGCCGAGGCTTTCGTAGCCCGGGAGGGAGCCGTTGTGGCCGATCCAGCCCTGGACGTCGAACAGGCCCAGGCCGTAGCCGGCGCCGGGGATGCCGACCGAGGTGGTCTTCAGGCGTTCCGCCTGCGTCGCGGGAGTCAGGAGGGTGCCCGTCGCCAGGGTCTTGGCCCAGCTGCGCAGGTCCTCCAGGTCCGAGATCATCGCGCCGGCCGCCCACGCCCACGAGGGGTTCCAGTCGGTGGCGTTCACGATGCCGCCGGACGCCGACTGGTCGGTGTAGCCCTGGGCGTGCGGGGAGGGGAAGGCCGCGTCGGTGGGGAAGAGGGTGTGGTGCAGCCCGGCCGGGTCGATGACCTGCTGCTTCAGGACCTGCTGGAGGGGCTGTCCGGTGACCTTCTCGATGACCAGGCCCAGCAGGATCAGGTTGGTGTTGGAGTACTCGAACTCGGCGTTCGGCTCGAAGTTCACCGGGTGCTTGAACGAGTAGGCGAGGAGCTGCTGCGGGGTGAAGGGCTTCGTACCGGTGGTGGTGAGGGCCTTGTTGAAGGCGTCGTCCTCGCTGTAGTTGAACAGGCCGCTGCGCATCCCGGCCAGTTCGCGCAGGGTGATGCGGTCGCCGTTCGGGACGCCGGAGACGTATTTCGCTATGGGGTCGTCCAGGCCCGCCTTGCCCTGGTCGACGAGCCGCAGCAGGGCGGTGACCGTGAAGGTCTTGGTCTGGCTGCCGATGCGGGTGTAGAAGTCCGTCCGCATCCGGGCACCGGTCTCCTTGTCGGCCACCCCGAACGTCTTCACGTAGCTGCCCTTGCCCGGCGCCCACAGCCCCACGATCACGCCCGGCACCTTCGCCTCGCGCAGGGTGTCCCGGACGGCCTTGTCGAGCTTCGCGGCGACGGCCGGGGTCAGCTCCGGGAAGTCCGCTGACGGAGACGGGGACGGTGACGGGCCGGGCGCCCCGTACGCGGGGCCGGCGGCGGCCGGCGCGAGGAGTGCTCCGGCGGCCGCCAGGGCCACGCAGGCCCGGCGCAGCCGGATACGGGCGGTCGGCGTCATGGCGCGGCCTCCTGCCGTCCAGGGAACCCGGGACCCCGAGGAACCTCAGCGTAGGCCCGGGGTCCCCGGCCCGCCCGGCGGGCCTCAGGGGCCGGCCGTGCGGGCGGCGTCGCGGAGCCTGCGCCAGGTGCGGCCGACGGGGGTCAGGCCACCGGGCCGGGCGGCGGCGTCCCAGGTCCGGGCCGTCTCCGCGAGCGGCGGCGCGGGCTCGGCGGGCCGTCGCGCGCGGGCGGCGCGGGCGGCGAGCCGCAGGTCGTCCGGTCCGGCCGTGTCGAGCACCGTCCGGGCGCGCCCCAGCAGGGCGGCGCAGGCGTCGAGGATCGCGGACTCGCCCAGCGGGCGGGCCGGCAGGTCCAGGCCGTCGGTCAGCAGCTTCTCCAGAGCGGTCCGCAGGTCCTGGAGGCAGACGTCGCGGATGGTCAGCGACAGGTGCGCCGACAGCCCGGCGGCGCCCACCGCCCGGTGTGCGAAGCCGCGCGGGACGTAGAGCACGCCCCCGGGTTCGAGGACGGTGTGCAGCAGCCGCGGGGAGTGCTCGTCGTCCGGGAGCTCCCCCGGCTGCCAGTCCGCCACCGCCGGCGCGTCGTGGACGTACCAGGCCTTGCTGCCCGCGACCTGGAGGACGAAGACGTCGGCGTCGTCGCGGTGCACCGCGAGGCCCTGGCCGCCGACGGGCGTGACGAAGAAGAACGCCTCCACGCGCCGGTCGAGCTCCTCGGACAGCCGCGCCACCAGCTCGCCCGTCGGGCGGTGCCACTGGTCGACGCAGCGCAGCAGCAGCGTCGCCCCGGCGCGCAGCTGGGCGACGACCTTCTCGCGGTCGGCGAAGCCGCTGTGGGTGACGCCGTTGACGACGCGGGCGGTGGTGTAGGCGTCGGGCGGGACGACGACCTTGTTGGAGCGGACCATCTCCAGGTACGGGGTGCGCAGCAGGCCCGAGTCGAAGGCGGTGTCCAGTTCGTCGAGGTCGAACGGCGGGGCGGACGACGGCGGGGTGAAGACGGCAGGCTCGCGCTGCCACCGGCGCTCCGCGAAGCCCGTGACGTCGCCGACCCAGCGGGCCAGCGTGGGCGATTCCATGAGGTGTCCCCCGTCGGTGTCGGCGGTCATGCCCCGGTCTCCGCGTCGAAGCGGACGGAGAGCAGCGAGCGCAGCGGGACGTGGGTCTGTCCGCCCTCCGTGCGCAGGGTGATCCGGTTCTCGAAGGCGACCTCCAGCAGGCGTTCGGCCAGCGGCACGACCAGGTGCTTGGCCCAGCAGCGGGCGCCGTCGAAGCCGAACGGCATGAACGCGGGGGTCTTCTCCGGGTCCGCGACGCCCGCCCACCGCTCCGGCTGGAACTCCAGCGGGTCGGACCAGAAATCGGGGTGGCGGTGCATCAGCAGCGGGAACAGCGCGACGTCGTCCTCGGGCCGGATCTCCGGGTGCAGGGCGGTGTACGCGTCCCCGCCCTTGCGCCACAGCATCCAGGCGGGCGGGAGCAGCCGCAGCGTCTCCCACAGGAACGGCGCCAGGTCGGGGCGGGCCGCCCGCTGCTCCCGGGCCGGTCCCATGAGCCACAGGGCGTTGCCGGCCAGTGCGGCCACGCCGTCGCAGAGGGTGGCGCTCGCCCGCCGGTACAGGGCGACGGCCTGCTTCCGTTCGAGGGTGCCGGACGCGTCGCGGATCTGCCCGGCCAGCGCGCCGGCCGTGCCCTGCGGGTCGGCGCCCGGCCAGAGGGTGACGGCGCGGTCGACGAGCCGGGAGAGGGCGTCGGAGCCGGTGACGGCGCGCTTCGACAGCAGGGACACCGGCAGGGGGTCGGAGGCGAAGAGCCACCGGCGCAGGTAGGAGGTGGCCGCGTACGGCCAGGCGCCCGACAGTCCGCGCGCGGGCGGCGGCGGGGCCGCGATGGCGGCCGTGACGTCCTGGCCCAGGGCGCGGATCGTCCGCGTCGCGCTGTCGTGCGGGATGTCGGTGCCAGCGGCGGGCTTGTAGACGGAACGTTCCGCCGACAGGACGGGGCGGGCCGCGACGACCTCGGCCATCAGGGCGGGGTCCGAGACGCCGACTGTGGCCGCGTCGATCCGGAAGACCGTTTCCCTCCTGGCCAGCAGGTCCTGGATGCGCGGGGCGTAGACGACGCTGTGGCCGCCGGCCGCCTTAGGGGCCGTTTCTGGCATGGGCTCCTGCCTCCGGGGTGAAGGACGTGGGGCGCCGGAGCGCGGGACGCGACAGGGGGATGCCGCGTCCCGCGCCGACTGGGGTGGGTCAGATGACGTGCAGGACCCACGCGTGGTTGGCGAGCTCCTCGTCCTTCTTGAACTTCTTCACCAGCGCCTTGATCATCTTCAGCCGGTTGACCTGCGGCGACGGGATCCATGCTGGTCGGCGCCGCTGACGTTCGACTCACGCGTCGCTAACGCCCGCCTGCGGGCGGTCCGCCCAGTACGGTGGTCGTCCCAGGGCAACGCGGCTTCGGCAGGGGGCGGTTATGCGGGGCGGAACGGTAGCGGTGGTCGGCGGGAGCATCGCGGGGTGCGCGTTCGCCTCCGCCGCGGTACGGGCCGGGGCCGACGGTGTCGTCGTACTGGAGCGCACGCGCGGGCGGCTCGCGGACCGCGGGGTCGGGCTGTGCGTGCACGACGAGCGGGCCGCCGAACTGGCCGCCGCCGGGGCGCTGCCCGGCGGGATCCCCGCGCACCGGCTGCTGCGCCGGCGGTGGGTGGTGCGGGACGGCGGGGCCGGGCCGGGCGGGCGGATGATCTGGGAGCAGCCGTTCCCGTTCCACTCGTACCACTGGGGGCTGCTGTGGCGCGGGCTGCGCGAGGCCACGCCGGAGGAGGTCGTGTACCGGCAGGGCGTGGCCGTCGCCGGGGTCGCCGGGGACGGGGGCGCGGCCGAGGTGCGGCTCGGGGACGGCTCCGTCGAGCGGTACGACCTGGCGGTCGGCGCGGACGGGTACCGGTCGGTGGTGCGGGAGGCGGTGGCGCCGGGGGCGCGGCCGCACTACGCCGGGTACGTGTGCTGGCGGGGGAACTTCGACGCGGGGCGGCTGGAGGAGTCGGCGGAGGCGGGGGCGGAGTCCTTCCCGGAGGCGGTGACCACCGTGTGCTTCCCCGGCGGGAGCTGCGTGATCTACCGGATCCCCGGGCCGGACGGGCCGCGCGTCAACTGGGTGCTGTACGCGCCGCCCCCGCCGGACGGGCGGCTGCGCTTCGACGACCCCACCAGCTTCCCGCCGGGCGCGCTGACCCCCGAACTGCTGGACCACCTGCGGGCGTTGCTGGAGCGGGAGTTCCCGCCCCACTGGGGCCGGGCGCTGGGTCTCACCGACCCGGCGGACACCTTCGTACAGCCCATCTACGACCTGGAGACCGCGAGCACGACCGCCGGCCGGCTCCTCCTCGCCGGGGACGCCGCCACGGTGGTCCGGCCGCACAACACCAGCGGCGCCGCGAAGGCGCTCCAGGACGCCACCGCGTTCGGGGCCGCGTGGGCCGGGGCGGGCACGTGGGAGGAACTGCTGCGGGACTACCAGGCGGCCAGGGGCGCGGCCGGGCGGGAACTGGTCGCGCTGGCGCGGCGGCTGGGGCGGGCGCAGGTGGAACGGACCCCGGAGTGGGGGCGGATGAGCGGGGCCGAGGCCGAGGCGTGGTGGCAGGCGCAGCTGGGTGGCGCCGCCGGTATCGGGGGGCGGGCCATGACCCCGTAGGGACCGTTGCCCTGGCCGGGCGGGGGTGAGGTGCCGCTGCGCGGGCTGCTCCCCGCCCCGCCCTTTCTCCGTTTCCCGGGGCTGTGCCCCGGACCCCCTTCTGGGGGCTCCGCCCCCGGGCCCCCGCGCCTCAAGCGCCGGCGGGGCTGGATTTGGCCGGGCTGGTCGTACGCCTGCGGACCGTAGCCCCGTGGCTCCGCCCCCGGACCCCCGCGCCTCAAACGCCGGCGGGGCCGAACTCGGCTGAGGCCGTACGACCCCCCGTGCCACCGAGCGACCGCGCGGCGCCCCTTGACGGGGGCGGGTGGTGGGGAGACGCTCCCCGGGCTCACGACCGAGGGTTGCAGCTGGGGGGCCGGGGATGCCGGAGGAGTCTGTCCAGACGGTGGGGGAGCTGCGGGCGCAGCTCGTGGAGTGCGGGGCGCGCTGGACCGTCAGCGAGCACCTGGCGGACGGGGAGCCGGTGCCGAGGCCCGCCCTGGGGCTGGAGCCGGGGGTGAACCTGACGCCCGCCGCGGAGGCGGGCTCCGTGGACCTGCGGGCGCTCGTGGGGCGGGCGAGCGGCAACCCGCACCTGACCCGGCGGCGCGCCGCCAACGGGCTGTTGGCGGACACCGGCGCGCCGCCCGGGCGGCCCGCCGCCGTCGACTGGCGCAGCCGCTGGGGCTGGCCCTGGCTGACGAAGGTCAAGGACCAGAACCCCTGCGGCTCCTGCTGGGCCTTCGGCGCGGCCGGGCTCGTCGAGTCGATGGCCCGGATCGAGCACGACGTGTGGGCGAAGCGCTCCGAGGGCGACGTCCACGACGGGCTGAAGTTCACCTGCGGGCAGGGCAGCAACCCGGAGACCGCCCTCGACTGGATCAAGGACAACGGCGGCCTCGCCGACCCCGGCTGCTGGCCGTACAGCACCCCGCCCCCGGGCCTGCCGGCCGAGCGGCGCGACGCCTGGCGCGCCGAGTACACGCCCAGCTGGGACCGCTCGGGCCGGACCGTCCGCATCACCGACTACGTGCGCCTCGGCGACGTCGAGCAGCAGAAGGTGTGGCTGGACACGGTCGGGCCGCTGACCGCCTGCTTCGACGTCTACGACGACTTCTTCGGGCTGGGGTCGGGGGTGTACCACCGCACCAGCGACCGGCTGGCCGGCGGGCACTGCGTGCTGGTCGTCGGCTACGACGACGCGGCCGGCTGCTGGCTGTTCAAGAACTCCTGGGGGACCGGCTACCACGTCGGCGGCTACGGCCGGATCGCGTACGGCGAGGTCAACATCGACTACTGGGCCAAGTGCGGCCTGCGCGGCACCAACATCGACCCCTGGAGCAAGCGCCGGCTGCACGCGGGCAGCACCTACGAGAGCGGCAACGGCCGCGCCCACCGCAACTTCGAGATGGCGGCGACCGCCGGCGGCGGCCGGCTGCAGCACTGGTGGCGCGAGGGCGACGCCCCCTTCGCCTGGGCCCGGGGCCTGACCTACGCCTCCGACGCCTCGGGCCAGCCCGCGTTCACCGGCACCACCTACAACCGGAACATGGAGTCCCTGCACGTCACCACCGGCGGCCGGCTGCGGCACTGGTACTACGAGCAGGCCGTCGGCGTGTGGCGCGACGGCGGCGCCTTCGGCCCGGGCGACGCGGCCGTCGGTTCGACCCCGGCCTTCATCCAGAGCGACTACGGCAAGCCCGGCAACTTCGAGGTGGTCGTCCGCACCGCCGACGGCCGCCTGGGCCACTGGTGGCGGATCAACGGCGCCCCCTGGACCTGGAACGACGGCGGCCGCTTCGCCTCCGGCATCGCCCACTACGGCCCCGCCCTAGTCCAGACCCGGTCCCGCACCCTGGACCTGGTCGCCGCCCGCACCGACGGCCGGATGCAGCTGTGGTGGCGCGACGACCCCAATGGCTTCGTCTGGCGGGCCGGAGAGGTCTTCGGCAGCCGGATCAGCTCCGCGCCCTGCCTGATCGAGGGCCAGTACGGGGCCGCCGACGAGGACACCGCCGGGAACTACGAGCTGTGCGTGGCGGTCGCCGACGGCCGGATCGAGCACTGGTGGCGGGGGAACGCGGCCGGCGCGCCCTGGGCCCGCAGCGCGGTCTTCGGGCACGACGCGGTCGCCGTCACCGGGATGCTCCAGGGCAGCTTCGGGTTCAACCTGGAAGTCCTCGTCCTGCGCACCGACCGGCTGCTCCAGCACTACTGGCGCGACGGCGCGGGCTGGCACGAGGGGGCGGTGATCGGCCCGGCGTGAACCACGAGGAGGCGCTGGTGGAGGTACGCGGGATCGCGCTGCGCGCCGGGGAGTCGTACGAGCTGCGGCTCACCGGGCGCGGGGCGCGCGGGTACGTGTGGACCTGGCAGGTCAGCGGGGACGCCGACGCCGTCTCCGTGGCGGAGACGGCGGCGGCGGCGCCGGGCTCCGCTCCCCCGTCGGCGGAGCCCGGCGCCCCGCTGGCCCGGACGTACGTGGTGCGGGGCCGCCGCCCCGGCGGGCGGGCCCGGATCCGCTTCGCGCAGGTCCGGCCGCCCTACCCGCAGGAGGCCCCGTACGACGAGTTCGTGCTGGACGTGGAGGTCACCGGCGGGGCCTGAGCGCCCAGTGCTGGACGGCCTCCAGCGGGCCCCGGCCGAAGTACCGCAGCCACAGCCGGGACCCGGCGACCAGGACCAGGCTCACCGCCGCCCACAGGCCCATCACCCACCACGGCCCGCTCCCCTCGAACCGGGCGGCCAGCCCGAGCCCGAAGCCGTAGCAGAGCAGGACGCACAGCAGGTTCTGGCCGACGTAGCAGGACAGGGCGGTGCGCCCGACGGAGCCGAGCGCCGCCGCGCCGGGGACGGCGAACCGGTCGAGGGCCCACCCGATGAGGCCGATGTAGCCGACGGCGACGAGCGGGGCGATGCCGTAGCGGCCCAGGACGAACCAGTCGGGGCCGGCCAGCTCGGCGGCGATGCCCAGGGGCAGCCCGAGGCCGAGTCCCCAGGCGGCCATCCGGCCGCGGATGCGGCGCCCGGCGGCGGTCGGGCCGAAGGCGCCGGCCCGGTGGAGGCGGACGCCGAGGAGGAAGAGGAACACCAGCAGCCCGAAGGTGAAGACGGGTTCGATGCGCAGGGCGAGGGCGTTGTCGAGCCGGAAGCCGATCTGCTCGGCCCAGCTGCCGTGCGCGTAGAGCCGTACGGCCTCCGGGTCCACGGCCTTGGGGGAGTCGGGGGTGACGGCGTCGCCGAGGGTCACCAGGGAGACCAGGGTCAGGTGGACGCCGGCCGCGACCCACATGGCGATCCGCCGCACCTTTTCCGAGCGGGCCAGCAGCCAGGCCACCAGCAGCGCGGTGACGGCGTACCCCATGAGCACGTCCCAGGCGAAGACCAGGACGAAGTGGACGGTGCCCTCCAGGAAGAGGAACGCGGCCCGCCGCGGGTAGCGCCCGGGCCACGGCTCGCCCCGGCGGGCGGCGGAGTCGTACTGGATGGCCAGGCCCACGCCGAACAGGATCGTCAGCAGCGAGAGGAACTTGCCGTCGGCCAGGAACCGGAAGGCGGTCTCGGCGATGGTGGCGGCGGACGGGTCGGCGACCGGGTCCGGCAGGCTCAGGCCGCCCTGCAGGACGCTCCACTCGGAGCCGGGCGAGGCGAAGATCCAGACGTTGGTCATGAGCGTGCCGAGGATCGCGGCGCCGCGCAGGACGTCGAGCAGGGGCAGCCGGGCCGCGGTCGTGTCCGCCCGGGCTGTGAGGAGGGTGTCGGCCATGACTCCAGAGTCCCGGCGGGGACGGCCCGCCTCTTCCTGCCGGTGGAGGAACGCGGGCTACATCCTTCGATGCAGTCGCGGGCGCCCGGCGTCCACATCGCGGACGGGCCGATCAATGCATCCCTCATGTATCTATCCTGTGCGCATGCCGCCAGCCACCCGTGCCACCACCGCCGCCGAACGCGTCTACCACCACGTCAAGCAGGGCGTACTGGACCGCCGCTACGAGGGCGGGACCCTGCTCACCGAAGGGGAGCTCGCCGGGGCCGTCGGGGTCTCCCGCACCCCGGTCCGCGAGGCACTGCTGCGGCTGGAGACCGAGGGCCTGCTGCGGCTCTACCCGAAGAAGGGCGCGCTGGTGCTGCCGGTCTCCGCGCAGGAGATCGCCGACGTGGTCGAGACCCGGCTGCTGGTCGAGGAGTTCACCGTGCGCAGGGCCGTGCCGGCCCCGCCCGCGCTGCTGGAGCGGCTCACGGAACTGCTGGCGGAGCTGCGGCTGCACGCGGACCGGGGCGACCTCGCCGCGATGACCACCGCCGACCGGTGCTTCCACGCCGAGATCGTCCGCCACGCCGGGAACGAGATCCTCAGCCGGCTCTACGACCAGCTCCGCGACCGGCAGCTGCGGATGGGCGCGGCCCTGCTGCACGCCCATCCCGAGCGGGTGGAGCGCACCCTCGACGAGCACGCCGAGATCCTGGACGCCCTGCGCGCCGGGGACGCGGAGGCGGCCGCCGCGGCCGTACGCGGCCACGTGGGCCGGGTCGGCGCGCTGGTGCTGGGCGGCGGCGGTGCCGGATCCCGCGACGGCCGCGACGCCCACGGCGCCCGCGGCGCCCGCGACGGCGGTGGGGCCCGATGAACGCCGAGCCGCCCGGCGGGCGGGGGGCCGTCGCCGTCTGGTGCATCGGCGTCGCCGTCTACTTCGTCGCCGTCATCTTCCGCACCAGCCTGGGCGTCGCCGGCCTGGAGGCGGCGGACCGCTTCCACGTCAACGCCTCCGCCCTGTCCGCCTTCTCCCTCCTCCAGCTGCTGGTCTACGCCGGCATGCAGGTCCCCGTCGGCCTGATGGTCGACCGGCTCGGCACCAAGAAGGTGCTCACGCTGGGCGCCGTCCTCTTCACCGCCGGGCAGGTCGGCTTCGCCCTCGCCCCCTCGTACGGCATGGCACTGGCCGCCCGGGCCCTGCTGGGCTGCGGCGACGCGATGACCTTCATATCCGTGCTCCGGCTCGGCACCCGCTGGTTCCCCGCCCGGCGCGGGCCGCTGATGGCGCAGCTGGCCGGGCTCGTGGGGATGGCGGGCAACCTGGTCTCCACCCTGGTGCTGGCGCCCGTGCTGCACGGCCTCGGCTGGGTGCCGGCCTTCGCGGGCAGCGCGGTCGCGGGGCTCGTCGTCCTCGTCCCGCTCGTGCTGTTCCTGCGCGACCACCCCGAGGGGCACGAGCCGGCGCCCGTGGCGCGGGGCGCGGGGGGCTTCGTACGCCGTCAGATCCGGGACTCCTGGCGCGAGCCCGGCACCCGGCTCGGCCTGTGGGTGCACTTCACCACCCAGTTCCCCGCGATGGTCTTCCTGCTGCTGTGGGGGATGCCGTTCCTGGTCGAGGCGCAGGGGCTGCCGCGGACCACCGCGGGCGGGCTGCTCACCCTGGTGGTCGCCGCGAACATGGGCTTCGGCCTGGTCTACGGGCAGCTCATCGGCCGCCGCCCGGGCGCCCGGCTCCCGCTCGCGCTGGGCACGGTCGGCGTCACCGCGCTGCTGTGGGCCTCCGTCCTCGTGTACCCCGGCGACCGGGCCCCGATGTGGCTGCTGGTCACGCTGTGCGTGGTGCTCGGCACCTGCGGGCCCGCCTCGATGATCGGTTTCGACTTCGCCCGGCCCGCGAACCCGGCCGAACGGCAGGGCACCGCGTCCGGCATCACCAACATGGGCGGCTTCCTCGCCTCCATGACCACCCTGCTGGCGGTCGGCGTCCTGCTCGACGCCACCGGGGACGACTACCGGATCGCCTTCTCGTCGGTGTTCGCGGTGGAGCTGCTGGGCCTGACCCAGGTCCTGCGGCTGGCGCCCCGCACCCTGGCCCGCGAACGCGAGGCGCTCCCCGTCACCGCGGCGGCCGGGGGGAGCCCCCGGAAGGCCGCGCGCCCCGCGCCCCGCTGATCCCGCGCGCCGGGTCCTGCCGCGCCGACCCCTTCCGCGCGGCCTCCTGCCGGTACTCGGTGGGGCTCACCCCGTACGCGTCGCGGAACGCCCGGCTGAACACCGACGGGTTGGTGAACCCCCACCGCCCCGCCACCTCGTGCACCGGCCGGCCGAGGAGCACCGGGTCGGCCAGTTCGGTCCGGCACCGCTCCAGCCGGCGCCGGCGGATCCGCGCCGCCGGACTCTCGCCCCGCCCGCGGAAGAGGAGCTGGAGCCGGCGCAGCGAGATCCCGTGCCGGGCGGCCACGGCGGCCGGGGTCAGCCCGGGGTCGCCGAGGTTGTGGTCGACGAACGCGTCGATCCGGGCCAGCAGTGCCGTCTCCCGGGCCTCGGCGGTCAGCGCCCCCTCGGCGCCGAGCCGCGCCGCCAGGCAGCTGCCCACCAGGTCGAGGGCGACCGCCCCGAGCCCCTCCAGCTCCGTCGGCCCGCAGTCCGGGGCGTGCGCGGTCAGCGAGCGCAGGTACTGGGCCAGGATCGCCCCCATGCCGTACCCGCCGGGGACGCGCTGCGCGAGCAGCCGCTCCACCCGGGCCCCGCGCAGCGGCATCGCGGCCTTCGGGAAGGACAGGGTCACCGCCCGGATCAGGCCGTCGGCGCCGGGCAGGGCGTCCGACCACATGGGCCGCGAGGTGTCCCAGAGCACCATGTCGCCACTGAACATGCCGCTGTCGGAGCGGTTCTGGGCCAGCGACATCGAGCCGTGGGTGACCAGCCCCAGCTGGTACTGCTCGGGATCGCTGCGCCGGACGTGCGCGGCCGTGCGCGAGGAGTGCAGCGCCGAGAACTCGAACGTCGACACCTGGACGCCGCCGAGGTCCAGCACCCCGGCCTCCGCCCAGAAGCTGCCCGGGCTCTCACTGCGGATCGCCGTCGTCACCAGCTGGCTGGAGACGAGGTCGGCGAACCAATCCATCCGCTCGGCCGCCGGCACGGCGGCGGCCGACAATCTGGACCACACGTTCGGAACTCCCCTCGGACACCGCGCGTTCGCGCCGTGAAGAGGGGACGCCCGGGCAGGAGCGCCGGTTCTACGGGGTCACGGCGAACGCGCCGAGGATGGCGGCGGCCAGCTCGGTGTCGCCCTCCACCCCGACCCGGTCGGCGACCGTGCGCGGCCGGACCCGGCCCGCGGCGAGCCGTACGTACGTCTCCCAGTCCATGGCCAGCGACACGTCCGGGCCCAGCGAGGGCGTCTTGTCGAGGGTGGCCCGGCCCGCCGCGTCCACGCGTACCGTGCGCAGGAACTCCACCGGCCCGTGCACGTCGATGACGACGGCCGTGTTCGGCGGGGCGCCCGCGCCCTTCGCGACCGCCTTCGGCAGTCCGGCGAGGAGGATGTCCCGCGCCACGAACGCGCCCGGCGAGTCCCAGTTCCCCGGGACGCCGAGCGCCGCCCGCAGGTCCTGCTCGTGGATCCAGGTGTCGAAGGCGCGCAGCCGCAGCGCGAACTCCAGGGTGATCTGGTTGCCCTGCGGTCCGCGCACCATCGTGGTGGCCGGATCCCGCTTCTCGTTGCGCAGCTGGCGCTGCCTGCGGATGACCGTGTACTCCAGCTCCGAGGTCATCTCCGGGGCGGTGTGGTGGCGGCGGACGTCAACCGGCACCTCCATGTAGCGGGTGAACTCGTCCACCACGTGCCGCAGGTCGCGCGGGAGGGTGTGGATCGGCCGCGGGTCGCCGAGCTGTTCCAGCTCAAGGCCGATGAGGTGGGAGACGATGTCGCGCACCGACCACCCGGGGCAGGGGGTCGGCAGGTTCCACTGGCCCTCCGGGAGGGGGAGGACCAGCTCGGTTATCGCCTCGATGGAGTGGGTCCACGCGTCGGCATAGGGCTCAAGGCTGGGATGGACGGTCAACGGGACCCCTCGCTGGCTGTTCAGTGGCGCGTTGTGGACTATTCCCAAAACTACGCTGCCGGTGAGCACCCCGACAGCGCTTTCGTGTGACGATCGTAGGCCTTGAGTTGACCGGCTGACATGCCAGGACGGTGGTAGCGTGCGCGCCTCTCTGATCCAAATCGCGGTGAACGACGGGGAGTCGGTGGCTTCCCGGCGGCAGCGGGCCGCCGAACTCGTCAGGGAGCAGAACGGCTCCGATCTGGTCGTGCTGCCCGAACTGTGGACGGTGGGCGCCTTCGCCTACGAGCAGTTCGAGACGGAGGCCGAACCGCTGGACGGCCCGACCTTCGAGGTCATGTCCAAGGCGGCCTCCGACGCCGGGGTCTGGCTGCACGCGGGCTCGGTCGTGGAGCGCGCCGGCGACGGCTCGCTCTACAACACGGCCCTCGTGCTCTCCCCGTCCGGGGAGCTCGCCGCGACCTACCGCAAGATCCACCGCTTCGGCTTCGACCAGGGCGAGGCGGTGCTGATGTCCGCCGGCGACTCCCTGACCACGGTGGTCCTGCCGGAGCAGACCCTCGGCCTCGCCACCTGCTACGACCTGCGCTTCCCCGAGCTGTTCCGCGGGCTCGTCGACGCCGGCGCCACCACGATGGTCGTCTCCGCGGGCTGGCCGGCCCGGCGGCGCGAGCACTGGACGCTGCTGAACCGGGCGCGGGCGGTGGAGGACCAGTCGTACGTACTGGCCTGCGCGACGGCCGGTACGCACGCGGGCGTCGAACAGGCCGGGCACAGCCTGGTGGTGGACCCGTGGGGCGAGGTCCTCGCGGAGGCGGGCCCGGGCGAGGCCGTCCTGACGGTGGACCTGGACCCGGCGAAGGTCGCCGACACCCGCGAACAGTTCCCGGCCCTCAAGGACCGCACCCTGGGCCGCCCGTAGCCGTCCGGGGGCTCCGTCCTCACCCGCCGGAGCCCCCGTCCTCCCCGTCCTCCCGCTCCTTTTCGGCCATTCTGATCACGCAGACGGCGAGCGCCACCAGCAGCGCCGCGTCCGCGTCCTCCCGGACCACGTCGACGGCGTACGTCTCGCGGATCCGGTACCACTGCCGGGAGACGAGCGCGAGCAGCTCGCCCTCGTACTCGACCTTGAACTCGCGGTCCAGGATCCGCCCGCTGACGTCGAGTTCCGTGCCCTCCGCCATGGTCACGCGGAAGTGGTTGCGCAGCAGCGAGAGCCGCTTGCGCCGGACCACCGCGAGCCGGACCCCGTCCCGCTCCAGGGTCATCGCGTCCCGCAGGGTGAAGAGCTTCTCCCGCAGCGTCAGCAGCACCCGCCCCTCGGGATCCTCCAGTTCCAGGGTGTCGCGGAAGCGGAGCGCCTTCCCGTCGACGAGGAAGGCGTGCCGGCCGTCCTCGTCCTCGATCCAGTAGTCGTCCCCGATGGCCAGCAGTTTGTCCCGAACGAGGTATTTCATGCGCTGATCGTTGCCCGGGATAGCTTGGCCCCATGCCCACGAAGCCCCGCACCCGCCTGCTCTACGTGACCGACCTCGCCTACCCGGCGCGCGGCCGCCGGTACTGCGACGAGGACATATTCCTCACGGCCCGCCTGCGCGAGCACTTCAACCTGGCCCTGTGCCATCCGCTGGACGCGCGGGCCCTCATGCCCGGCTTCGACGCCGTCGTCGTCCGCAACAGCGGCCCGGTCCTCGGCTACCAGGAGGCCTACGAGGAGTTCCGCGCGGCCGCCCTCGCCGCCGGGACCCCCGTCTACAACCCGCTCACCGGCCGCGCCGACATGGCCGGCAAGCAGTACCTCCTCGACCTCGCGGCCGCCGGGTACCCGGTGATCCCGACCGTGGACGACCCGGCCGACCTGCACCTGCTGCCGGCCGCCGGCACGTACGCGGTCAAGCCCAAGCAGGGCGCCGACTCCATCGGCCTCACCTTCACCGCCACCCCGTCCGGCCCGGCGGGGGAGATCCTGATCCAGCCGCGGATCGACTTCGCGTACGAGGTGTCCTTCTACTTCGTCGACGACGCCTTCCAGTACGCCCTCCACGCCCCGGACCCGGCCCGCCGCTGGGAGCTCACCCCGTACGAGCCGACCGCCGGGGACCTGGCCTTCGCCCGCCGCTTCGTCGACTGGAACACCCTCGACCACGGCATCCAGCGCGTGGACGCCTGCCGCGCCCCGTCGGGGGAGCTCCTGCTGGTCGAACTGGAGGACCTCAACCCGTACCTCTCCCTGGACCTCCTGCCGGACCGCACCCGGGACGCCTTCGTGGACGCCCTGGTCCGCTCCCTGCGGGCGTTCACCGCCGGGGTCTGAGTCCACGGGCGTGTGATCCGGTTTTCACGACCGGATGGCAAGCTTGAAGGATGAACGATGCTGCCCCGGCGCCCACCCCCGCGCCCGAGCCCCGCCGCCGTGCCCGTGTCCGTGCCCCCGAGCTGATCGGCAAGGGGGGCTGGCTGAACACCGGTGGTAAGGAACTCACCCTCGCTGATCTGCGAGGACGTGTAGTGATCTTGGACTTCTGGACGTTCTGCTGCATCAACTGCCTGCACGTCCTCGACGAGCTGCGGGAGCTGGAGGAGAAGCACCGGGACACCGTGGTGATCATCGGCGTGCACTCGCCGAAGTTCGTCCACGAGGCCGAGCACGCCGCCGTCGTCGACGCCGTCGAGCGGTACGAGGTGCACCACCCCGTGCTCGACGACCCCGAGCTCGCGACGTGGAAGCAGTACGCCGTGCGGGCCTGGCCCACGCTCGTGGTGATCGACCCCGAGGGGTACGTCGTCGCGCAGCACGCCGGCGAGGGGCACGCGCACGCCATCGCGCGGCTCGTCGAGGAGCTGGAGGCCGAGCACGAGGCCAAGGGGACCCTGCGGCGCGGGGACGGGCCCTACGTGGCGCCCGAGCCCGTCGCGACCGACCTGCGCTTCCCCGGGAAGGCGCTCGTGCTGCCCTCCGGGAACCTGCTGGTGAGCGATTCCACCCGGCACCAGCTGGTGGAGCTGGAGGCCGACGGGGAAACCGTCGTACGGCGGATCGGCAGCGGGGAGCGCGGCTTCGGGCCGGACGCCTTCAGCGAGCCGCAGGGGCTGGCGCTGCTGCCCGACGGGCGGGTCGTGGTCGCCGACACCGTCAACCACGCGCTGCGGGTCCTCGACCCGGAGACGGGCGCCGTCGAGACCGTCGCCGGGACCGGGCGGCAGTGGTGGCAGGGGTCCCCGACCTCCGGGCCGGCGCTGGAGGTGGACCTGTCCTCGCCGTGGGACGTCGCCTGGTGGCAGGGCCGGGTGTGGATCGCCATGGCCGGCGTGCACCAGCTGTGGGCCTGGGACCCGGAGTCGGGGACCGTCGGCGTCGCCGCCGGCACGACCAACGAGGGGCTCGTCGACGGGCCCGCCGCCGAGGCCTGGTTCGCCCAGCCGTCCGGGCTCGCCGCCGCCGGGGACCGGCTGTGGATCGCCGACTCCGAGACCAGCGCCCTGCGGTGGGTGGAGTCCGGCGAGGACGGCTGCGTGGTCCGCTCCGCCGTCGGCACCGGGCTGTTCGACTTCGGCCACCGGGACGGCGACGCCGCCCAGGCGCTGCTGCAGCACCCGCTCGGGGTGACCGCGCTGCCCGACGGCTCGGTCGCGGTCTGCGACACGTACAACCACGCCCTGCGCCGCTACGACCCGGCCACCGGCCAGGTCTCCACCCTCGCCACCGACCTGCGCGAGCCCAGCGCCGCCGTGCTGGCCGGCGAGGACATCGTGGTGGTGGAGTCCGCCCGGCACCGGCTGACCCGGCTGCGGCTCCCGGAGGAGGCCGTACGCGTGGACGCGGTCGCCCACCGCACCCAGCGGGCGGCCACCGAGGTGGCCCCCGGCACGCTCCGCCTGGACGTGGTCTTCCAGGCCCCGGCCGGCCAGAAGCTGGACACCCGCTACGGGCCGTCCACCCGGCTGCTGGTCTCCTCGACCCCGCCGGAGCTGCTGGCGGAGGGCGAGGGGGCCGGCTCGGACCTGTTCCGGGACCTGGTGCTGAACCCGGCCGTCACCGAAGGGGTGCTGCACGTCTCGGCGATGGCCGCGTCCTGCGACGACGACCCCGCCAACGAGTACCCGGCCTGCCACGTCCACCAGCAGGACTGGGGCGTCCCGGTCGTCGTCACGGCCGCCGGCGCCGCACGCCTGCCGCTGGTGCTGGCGGGCATGGACGCCTGACGGGCGGCCGTCGCGGGTGTTCCCGGAGGGCTGGGCCTCAGCCCTCCAGGAACGCCAGCAGGGAGTTCGCGAGGAGGAACGGGTCGTCGGAGCCGCAGAGTTCGCGGGCCGAGTGCATCGACAGGATCGCCACGCCGATGTCGACGGTCTGGATGCCGTGGCGGGCGGCGGTGATCGGGCCGATCGTCGTGCCGCACGGCATGGAGTTGTTGGAGACGAAGGTCTGCCACGGCACCCCGGCCCGCTCGCAGGCCGCGGCGAACACCGCGCGGCCGCTTCCGTCGGTGGCGTAGCGCTGGTTGACGTTGACCTTAAGGATGGGTCCGCCGTTGACGCGCGGGTGGTGCGAAGGGTCGTGCCGCTCCGCGTAGTTGGGGTGGACCGCGTGCCCGGTGTCCGAGGACAGGCAGATGGTGGCGGCGAAGGCGCGGGCCTTGTCCTCGTACGTGCCGCCGCGCGAGAAGACTGAACGTTCCAGCACGTTGCCCAGCAGGGGGCCGTCGGCGCCGGTGTCCGACTGGGAGCCGTTCTCCTCGTGGTCGAAGGCCGCCAGCACCGGGATGTGGTCCAGGCCCTCGGAGGCGGACACCGCGGCGAGGGCGGCGACACCCGCGTGCACCGACAGCAGGTTGTCCATGCGCGGGCCGGCCAGCAGCTCGCGGTCGCGGCCCAGGTAGGCGGGCGGCTCGATCGAGTGGACCATCAGGTCCCAGCCGGCCACCGAGCCCTGCGGCAGGCCCTCTTCCTCCTCCAGGAAGGCGATCAGGTCGCCCTCGCGGGCCTCGCCCAGGCCCCAGATCGGCTGCATGTGCCGCTGCTTGTCGAGCTTGAGGCCGTCGGTGTTGACGGAGCGGTCCAGGTGCACGGCGAGCTGCGGGACGCGCAGCAGGGCGCGGTCCACGTTCACCAGGCGCTCGGTGCCGTCGCGCAGGGTCAGCCGCCCGGCGAGGCCGAGGTCGCGGTCGAGCCAGGTGTTGAGCAGGGTCCCGCCGTAGATCTCCACGGCGACCTGGCGCCAGCCCTGCGAGCCGGTGTCCGGCACGGGCTTGACCCGCAGGTTGGGCGAGTCGGTGTGGGCGCCGATGATCCGGAAGGGGGTGTGCGCGGCCGCGCCCTCGGGCACGTACCAGGCGATGAGCGCGCCGCCGCGCAGGACGAACCTGCCCCCCGTGCCCGAGTCCCAGGCGTCCGATTCCGACAGCTGCCTGAAGCCCGCCTTCTCCAGCCGCTCCGCCGCGTTCGCCACTGCGTGGTACGGCGACGGACTGGCCGTCAGGTAGGTCATCAGATCGTCGGTGTGGCCGCGGTCGAAGCGGGCGGGAGAGCTCATGTGGTTCACCTTAACGACGGTCGTGTTCGCCATGGCCGGACTGCGGCGGATAGCCGAGAGGCAGGGGACAGCAGGGGGTTTGCCCCGCGGCCCCGCCGCTCTCAGCCCGGCGGACGCTCGAATCTGCGCTGCAGTTGTCTGCGCTCGCCCCGGCGGATGCGCGGGAGCATCTCGGGGGTCTGCGGCGGGCGCTGCGCGCGTCTCTTGCGTCCGGCGCAGAAGATACAGGCCTCACCCGGAGGGGCATCGGGGTCGATCGGCGCGCCGGGGTGCTCGGAGCATCCCGACGCGTTGCGCGGCCGCGACAGCTCCCGGGCCACGATGAAGGCCCGGTGGAGGTCGTCCGCGATGCGCACGAAGTCCTGGTCGGCGGAGCCGAGCGTGAGGTGGAAGCGCTGCTCGTCGATCACGCGCAGGTAGTGGCGCAGGACGTCGAGGGTGTACGGCGGGTCGGGCACGGGGTACCCGAGACGCCGCTGCTCGCCCGCGGGGGCGGGGCCCGCGGCCCGGCCGCCCTGCAGGCGCCGGCCGAGGCGGCGGCGGTCGTTGCAGATGAGGCAGCGGCCCCAGCCCTCGGGCGCCTCGGGGTCGAGGGCGCCGTTGGGGTGCTCGGGGCAGCCGGTGTAGCTCTTGGCGGGGGCCAGGCCCGCCGCCGTCTGGAAGGCCACGTACAGGGCGTCGGCCACCGGTTCGTACTCGGCGGGGTGGGCGCCGTCGTAGAGGTCCTTGATCCGGTCGCCGAGCGCGCCCACGTTGGCCTGGAGCTCCTTGAGGGCGTACGGGCGCCCCGTGGGGACCGAGTACCCCCTGCTGCCGTGCTGCTCCTGTGGACTCATGTCTACGAGCGTGCCACGAACCACCGACAACGGCCGAAACGGCCCGACAGCAGTGGCCGGACCCCCGACAGGGAGGGTCCGGCCACTGTGCGTACGTACACCGCGTACGTTTTTGATCGGCGAGGCGGGCGTGCCTTAGAAGGCGGCCTCGTCGAGGTCCATCAGGGAGTTGTCGACGGCCTCGGCCAGCGCGCGCTGGACCGAGACGCCCGGCAGGACCTGGCCGGCGAAGAACTTCGCGGCGGCGATCTTGCCGGTGTAGAAGGCGGCGTCCTTGGCGGAGGCGCCCTCCAGCTTCCCGGCGGCCACGGCCGCGCCCTTGAGCAGCAGGTATCCGACGACGACGTCACCGGAGGCCATCAGCAGGCGGGTGGTGTTCTGGCCGACCTTGTAGATGTTCTTGACGTCCTCGCCGGTGGCGGTGAGGTCGACGATCATCTGGCCGACGATGCCCTCCAGGTCCACGGCGGCCTTGGCGAGGGCGTCGCGGGCGGGGGCGAGGTCCTCGCCGCCGGGGCCCTCGGCGAGGAACTTCTTGATCGTCTCGGAGAGGATGTTCAGCGAGGCGCCCTGGTCGCGGACGATCTTCCGGAAGAAGAAGTCCTGGCCCTGGATGGCCGTGGTGCCCTCGTAGAGGGTGTCGATCTTGGCGTCGCGGATGTACTGCTCGATCGGGTATTCCTGGAGGTAACCGGAACCGCCGAAGGTCTGCAGCGACTGGGCGAGCTGCTCGTAGGACTTCTCCGAGCCGTAGCCCTTGACGATCGGCAGGAGCAGGTCGTTGAGGCCGATCTCGGCGGAGGCGTCCTCGCCGGCGGCCTGCTTGAGGGCGATCTCGTCCTGGACGGAGGCCGTGTAGAGCACCAGGGCGCGCATGCCCTCGGCGTAGGCCTTCTGCGTCATGAGCGAGCGGCGTACGTCGGGGTGGTGCGTGATGGTGACCTTGGGCGCGCTCTTGTCCATGAAGTTCGCGAGGTCGGGGCCCTGCACGCGCTCCTTGGCGTACTCCAGGGCGTTCAGGTAGCCCGTCGAGAGCGTCGCGATGGCCTTCGTGCCGACCATCATGCGGGCGAACTCGATGATCATGAACATCTGGCGGATGCCGTCGTGCTTGTCGCCGATCAGCCAGCCCTTGGCGGGGTGCTGGTCGCCGAAGGTCATCTCGCACGTGTTGGAGGCCTTGAGGCCCATCTTGTGCTCGACGTTGGTGGCGTAGACGCCGTTGCGCTCGCCCAGCTCGCCGGTCTCCCAGTCGAAGTGGAACTTCGGGACGAGGAAGAGGGACAGGCCCTTGGTGCCCGGGCCGTGGCCCTCGGGGCGGGCGAGGACGTAGTGGAGGATGTTCTCCTCCATGTCGTGCTCACCGGAGGTGATGAAGCGCTTCACGCCCTCGATGTGCCAGGAGCCGTCCTCCTGCTGGACGGCCTTGGTGCGGCCGGCGCCCACGTCCGAGCCGGCGTCCGGCTCGGTGAGGACCATGGTGGAGCCCCAGCGCTTCTCGACGGCGATCTGCGCGATGCGCTTCTGGGCCTCGTTGCCCTCCTCGTGGAGGACGCCCGCGAAGGCCGGGCCGGAGGAGTACATCCAGATGGCCGGGTTGGAGCCGAGGAGCAGCTCCGCGTACGCCCAGATGAGGGAGCGGGGCGAGGTGGTGCCGCCGATCTCCTCGGGCAGGCCCAGGCGCCAGTACTCCGAGTCCATGAAGGCCTCGTAGGACTTCTTGAAGGAGGCCGGGACCGGGGCGGTGTTGGTGGCCGGGTCGAAGACCGGCGGGTTGCGGTCGGCGTCCGCGAAGGACTCCGCGAGCTCGTTCTCCGCGAGGCGGGCGATCTCGGACAGGATGCTCTTGGCGGTCTCGGTGTCCATCTCGCCGAACGGGCCGGTGCCGTACAGCTTGTCGCGGCCGAGCACCTCGAAGAGGTTGAACTCGATGTCGCGGAGATTCGACTTGTAGTGCCCCATGGCGACGGCTCCGTTAAGGCTCGGGGAGACAGGTTCCTCGTACATACCAATCGGTAACGTCATGATGCTACCCACCAGTAATAAGAAGCAACCCTTCGTCGGCCACTGTGACCAGCATCAAGCGGGAATCCCTGGAGGGTGCCTGGGGGCGGGGCCCGCTCGGTAGGCTTCGGTCCATGTACGGCTACGACCAGAACGTGAGCGCGGGGCAGCAGCAGTACGCCGCCCCGCAGCAGATGGCCGGCGGGTACGGCGAGCAGCCGCTCTACCCCGAGCCCTCTCCGCCGTCGCTCGCCGACGCGGTACGGGCCTTCACCACCGGGTCGCTGTCCGCCGAGGACTTCCAGCAGATCTTCGCGACGTCGAAGGTCTACTGCCCGCGCGGCGACACCCCGGGGTTCCTGGCCCTGCACAACACGCAGCAGCCGGTCATCCCGATGTTCACCACGCTCAAGGAGCTCCGCCGGTACGCCGGCAAGGAGTCCAAGTACTTCGTCATCACCGGCGCCGAGGTGATCGACCTGCTGCCCACCGGGTACGGCTTCGTCCTCGACATGGAGGGCGACCACCGGATGGTGTTCGACGCGAAGGCCGTCGAGCAGATGGTCGACTTCGCGATGCGCCGCATGTACGGCTGACCTGTCGTAGTGGCGCCGGCGCCGGGGGTGGTCGGACCTTGCTGAGGGTGCACTTCACGGCCGAGGACCTGTTCCAGGTCACCTTCGCCGCCGAACCGCTGCCGCTGCTCGAACTCGCCATGGCCCTGGTCGCCTTCCAGCGCACCGACGAGCCGGCCGTCTTCGGCCCCTGGCGCCGCCGCGTCTGCCGCGACCTGCCCGGCCGGGCCCGCGGGCCGCTGCTCGAACTCCTGCGCCCGGACGGCCAGAACCCGCAGTTCATCGAGCCGTACGCGGCCACCCTGGAGGAAGGCCTGGCGGCCGTCCGCGAGGCGGGCGCACTGCTCACCGGCGAACAGCTGGCCACCGCCGCCGCCCGCGCCCCCGGCGGCCGGCCCGCCTGGCTGCGCGCGCTGTGGGAGCAGGACCGCGGGGCCTGGGACCAGTTGGGCGGGGCGATCGGCTCCGCGTACGAGGCGGTCATCGCCCCGTACTGGCCGCACATCCGGCAGTCCTTCCGGGCGGACGTGGCCTGGCGCACCCGGCTGCTGGCCGCCCACGGCATCAAGGCGTGCCTGGCCGGCATCCACCCGGCGGCCCGCTGGTCGGGCACCGTCCTGGAGGTCGACGGGCCGCCCGGGTACGAGGTGCACCTCGGCGGGCGCGGGCTGCTGCTGATGCCGTCGCCGTTCTGGACGGGCCGGCCGCTGCTCGCGGAGGGCCCCGACGGACCCGCCGGGCGGCCCGTGCTCATGTACCCGGCGCTGACGCCGCTGCCGCTGGTGGAGGCGGGCCCGTCCGGGGGCCCGGCGGGGGCCGCGCTGGACGCGCTGCTCGGGCGGACCCGGGCGGCGGTGCTCCGGCTGCTGGTCCAGCAGCGGACCACCAGCGAGCTGGCCCGGGACCTGGACGTCAGCCTCCCGTCGGTCTCGGAGCACACCCGCACCCTGCGCGCGGCCGGGCTGATCACCACCGAGCGGGACGGGAAGGCGGTGCTCCACTCGGTGACGGGCCTGGGCGTGGAACTCCTGCGCAGCGGCGGCTGAGAACCGCCGGAGGTCCGCCGGAGGCCCGCCGGGGGCCCGCCGGAGCTTTCGGCCACCGCCGAAAGGATCGCCGGGGCGGCCCGCCCTCCCGCACCATCGGGAGCGGCGGGGGACCCACGGGGGAGGTCCCCCGCCGGCCCCGCCCGCCGCGCCTACCCCCGGCCGGCGGCGGCTGCGGCCGCCCGGCTCCGGCGCCACAGGGCGGTGCCCGCGGCGGCCGCCGCCAGGACCGCCAGACCGTACGCGTACAGCAGCGAGGGGTCGGGGCGGTAGGCCAGGGAGAGCCGGATCCCGGCGAAGAACGGGATGCCGATCAGGGCCCAGCGGCCGTCGTAGTCGATCCCGGACGTCGCCCACTGGAGCAGCAGGGCGGCGAGGAAGGTCAGCACCGCCCACGCGCCGAGGTAGGGCCAGGGCGAGCCGGGCAGGGGCTCCATCGGCAGCCCGGTGGCCGCCCACCGGTACACGGCGTACCCGGCGCCGGTCATCACCGCCGTCATCGCGAGGGCCGTCGCGGGCACGCGCAGCCAGCCGGGCGGGCTCCACGCCGGCTCGGGGGCGGTCTCTGTCTCTGTCTCTGTCTCGGTGTCGGTTCCGGTTCCGGTGTCGGGGGTCGGCCGGGGGGTGCTGTTCTCCATGCCCGGGTAGACCGCGCCCGCCGCCCCCTGGTTGTCAGGTACGGGCAAAAACCCCGGTTCGCGGCGGAAAGCGGCCGAAAACCCCCGCCCGCGGCTCCTTGGGACGGTCCGCGCCCGACCGGGAATGCTCCGGACGGGTGAGCTGTTCCGTGCGGTGTGGCAGAAAGTTCGAGTTTCAACTAAACTCGACGCAGAAGGAGGTCCTGACCATGCCCGCAGTGACTGTTGAGAACCCGTTGACCCTTCCGCGCGTGGCCGAGCCCCAGACGGCCGCCGCCCGCAAGGTGCTCGCCGTGACCACGGCTCCCGGGGGATTCGAGGGCGAGGGCTTCCCGGTGCGCCGCGCCTTCGCCGGGATCGACTACCAGCACCTCGACCCGTTCATCATGATGGACCAGATGGGCGAGGTGGAGTACGCGCCGGGCGAGCCGAAGGGCACCCCCTGGCACCCGCACCGCGGCTTCGAGACCGTCACCTACCTGCTCGACGGGACCTTCGTCCACCAGGACAGCAACGGCGGCGGCGGAGTCATCAACGACGGCGACACCCAGTGGATGACCGCCGGCTCGGGCCTCCTGCACATCGAGGCCCCGCCGGAGCACCTCGTCGTCAGCGGCGGGCTCTTCCACGGCCTCCAGCTGTGGGTGAACCTCCCGGCCTCGGACAAGATGATGCCCCCGCGCTACCAGGACATCGGCGGCGGCAAGGTCAAGCTGCTCACCACCCCCGACGGCGGCGCGCTGCTCCGCGTCATCGCCGGTGAGCTCGACGGGCACGAGGGCCCGGGCATCACCCACACCCCGATCACGATGATCCACGCGACCGTCACCCCGGGCGCGCAGCTCACCCTGCCGTGGCGCGAGGACTTCAACGCCCTCGCGTACGTCATGGCCGGCCGGGGCACCGTGGGCACCGACCGCAGGCCGGTCCACACCGGGCAGACGGTCGTCTTCGGCGAGGGCGGCTCCCTCACGGTCCGCGCGGACGAGTCCCAGGACTCCCACACCCCGGACCTGGAGATCGTCCTGCTCGGCGGCCGCCCGATCCGCGAGCCGATGGCGCACTACGGGCCGTTCGTCATGAACACCCGGCACGAACTCCAGCAGGCCTTCGACGACTTCCAGGCGGGCCGCCTGGGCCGGATCCCCACCACTGCCCGGGAGCGCACCGCCTCGGCGGAGCAGCACTCCTGAGTCGGAGCGGCACTCCTGGGCGGAACGCCCGCCGGGCAGCCCGGCGGGCAGCCAGGCGGGCGTACTAGCCGGGGTCGGTGCGCGAATCCCCGTACCGGCCCCGGAGTTCCGAGACGATGCCGAAGGCGGCCGCCGTCAGGGGGACGGCCAGGAGCATGCCGAGGACGCCGGCGACGCTCGCGCCCGCCGTGATCGCCAGCATCACCACCGCCGGGTGCATCTGGACCGTGCGGCTCTGCACCATCGGCTGCAGGACGTAGCCCTCGATCATCTGGACGGCCAGCACCACGCCCAGCGCCCACAGGCCGATCACCCAGCCCCGGTCGGCGAGGGCGACCAGGACCGCCACCGCGCCGGAGAGGAAGGCGCCCAGGTAGGGGATGTAGGCGGTCACGAACACCAGGGCCGCCAGACCCAGCGCACCCGGCACCCCCAGCACCAGCAGACCGGTGCCGATCAGCACGGCGTCGACCAGGGCCACGAAGGTGGTCCCGCGCATGAACCCCTCGACGGCCTCGAAGGCGCGTCGGCCCATGGCCTCCATCAGGTCGCCCGAGCGGCGCGGGACGAGGGCCCGCAGTGTGCCCACGGCCCGGTCGGAGTCGCGCAGGAAGAAGAAGATCAGGACCAGCGCCAGCAGGGCCGTCGCGATCATCGCGGCGACCACGCTGATCCCGGCGACGACCCCCGAGGCAGCCGTACCGCCGAACTTGGCGAGGAGCTCCTTGGAGTTCGCGGCGAGGTCCTGCAACGAGGTACCGGCCGCCCCGAAGTGCTCCGCGAGGGCCTCCCCGGCCCGTACGAGGGAGTCGATGATCTGGTCGCCGGTCTCGACGAGCGCCAGGACCACGATGTACGCGGCCCCGCCGACGACGCCGACCACCGCGAGGCAGGTGAGCGCGGCGGCGAGCGAGCGGCCGACGCGCATCCGGACGAGCCGCCGGTGCAGGGGGCCGAGCAGGGCCGTGCCGAGGACGGCGAGCAGGACGGGCGTCACGACCGCCTTGAAGACCACGCAGAGCCAGATCCCGACGGCGGCGACGCCCGTGACGATCAGCAGGACCGCGCACCAGGCGGCCAGCCGGCGCACCGGGTCGGGCAGAAGCGGGGTCGGCATCGCCGTGTCCACCTCCCTCTCGACGTTCTCGCGTCTAGGCCGTGTCCGGTGGAGAAAGATCGGTCTCCACCGGTTTGGAGCGTTCGTACAGCTCGAACCAGATCGACTTGCCCGCGCCCCTGGGGTCCACGCCCCAGGTGTCGGCGAGCATCTCCATCAGCAGCACGCCGCGCCCGCTGGAGGCCATCTCGCCGGGGTGCCGCTTGTGCGGCAGCTCGTCGCTGCCGTCGGCGACCTCCACGCGCAGCCGGCGGGTGCCCAGCTCGCCGGCCGCCTCCGCGACCAGCAGCGCGTCCCCGTCGGTGTGCACCAGCACGTTGGTCACCATCTCGGAGACCATCAGCACCGCCGAGTCCACCTGCTCCGGGTCCGCCCAGTCGTGCAGCAGCTCCCGGACCTGGCGGCGGGCGCCCGCGATCCGCTCGGGTTCGGCCTGGGCCACGGTCAGCACCGTGCGCCGGGCGGGCCGGGCCGGGTGCGTCCGGCCGGTCGCGCAGCCGCAGCCGGCGCCCTCGCGGCAGAGCAGCACCACGGCTATGTCGTCCTCGCGGCGGTCGGCGAGGGGGCCGGTGGTGTGGTGCGAGGAGGGCCCGTGCACGGCCTGGACCAGCAGGTCGGCGAGGTGCTCCAGGTGCCCGGCGGTGAGGTCCGCGCCGGGCCCGTACGTCTCGGCGTCGGCCTCCAGGATGGCCCGCAGCCGGGCCCAGCCGGTGTCGAGGTCGTGCCCGCCGGTCTCGATGAGCCCGTCGGTGCACAGCATCATCGTCTCGCCGGGCTCCAGGGTGAACCGGGTCGTCGGGTAGTCGGTGTCGGGGACGATCCCGAGCGGGAGGCCGCCGGCGGTCGGCCGCATCAGGACGGTGCCGTCCGTCATCCGGATCACCGGGTCGGGGTGGCCGGCGCGGGCCACCTCCAGCGTGCCGGTCTCCGGGTCGCACTCCGCGTACAGGCAGGTCGCGAAACGGGGGCTGAGGTAGTCGGACTCGGCGCCGGGACCGCGCTCCCCGGCCTCCGCCCCGGCCTCCTCCTCCTGGGAGGAGCAGAGCCCGGCGAGGAACCGGGAGGCGCGGGAGAGCACCGCGTCGGGCCGGTGGCCCTCGGACGCGTACGCCCGTACCGCGATCCGCAGCTGGCCCATCAGGCCGGCGGCCCGTACGTCGTGGCCCTGGACGTCGCCGATGACCAGCGCGAACCGTCCCGACGGCAGCGGGATCATGTCGTACCAGTCGCCGCCGACCTGGAGCCCGCCGCCGGTGGGGACGTAGCGCGCGGCGATGGTCATGCCGGGGATCTCGGGCCCGAGCTGCGGCATCATCGACCGCTGCAGTCCGGTGGTCAGCTCGCGCTCGGACTCGGCGACTCCGGCCCGCTGGAGGGCCTGGGCGAGCATCCGCGCGACCGTCGTCAGCACGGACCGCTCGTCGGGCGAGAAGGTCACCGGCTGCTTGAAGGCGGCCATCCAGGCCCCCATGGTCCGCCCGGCCACGATCAGCGGCAGGAAGGCCCAGGAGACCCGGCCGAAGGGCTCGGCGAGCGGCCAGGTGACGGGGAAGCGCCGCTCGTACTCCTCCGGGGTGGGCAGGTAGATCGCCCGGCCGGTGCGGACGACCTCCGCGGCCGGATAGGCCGTGTCCAGCACCATGTCCGTGAAGGGGGCCTCGTCGCCCGGCGCGTGCCCGTGGTGGCCGATGACCGAGAGCTTCTCGCCCGCCACCCCGAAGACCGCCAGCCCGTCGGGGCTGAAACCCGGCATGGACAGCGAGGCCGCCACCCGCAGCACCTCGGCCGTGGACCGGGCCTCGGCGAGCGCCCGGCCGGCGTCGAGCAGGAAGGCCTCGCGGGACCGCCGCCAGTCGCCGGTGATGGGGGTGTGGACGGCGGTGGTGCCGGGCTGCGGCTCGGCGATCTCCTGGATGGTGCCGATCAGCTCGTAGTCGACGCGGCCCTCGGGCGTCCGGTTCTCCACGGGTTTGGAGCGGCTGCGCACGGTGCGCAGCACGCGCCCGTCCTCGTCCATGATCCGCAGCCGCGCCTCGGCGAGGGTGCCCTCGGCGACGGCGAGGTTGACGATGCCGTTGATCTCGTTCCAGTCGACCGGGTGGAAGCGCGAGCGCACCGCGACCTCGGGCAGGACGACGGGCTCGGCGGGCAGGCCGAGCAGCCGGGCGGCCTCGCCGTCGAGGGTGACCGTCCCGGAGGCGTTGTCCCATCGCCACAGGCCCGTCGCGATGGCGGCCAGGACGTCCTCGGTGCGCACCCGGTCATCTTTACAGGTGATCCCGCCGACGTGCCTGTTCGGGCGCCTGCTCGGGCGCGCCCGCGCGGCGCCCCGCCCGGACGGTAACCTTGGGACGGTTGAATCCACCCTGGTATCGCGTAGAACTGGATGACTGATGCATCGGTACAGGTCCCACACGTGCGGCGAGCTCCGTGCCTCTGACGTCGGCACCGACGTCCGGCTGAGCGGCTGGCTGCACAATCGTCGAGACCTGGGCGGCATCCTCTTCATCGATCTGCGCGACCACTACGGCATCACGCAGCTCGTCGCCCGCCCCGGCACCGCGGCCGCCGACGTCCTGGACAAGCTGTCCAAGGAGACGGTCGTCCGGATCGACGGCAAGGTCGTCTCCCGCGGCACCGAGAACGTGAACCCCGACCTGCCGACCGGCGAGATCGAGATCGAGGCCGCCGAGGTCGAGGTGCTCGGCGCGGCCGCCCCGCTGCCCTTCACGATCAACACCGACGACGGTGTGAACGAGGAGCGCCGCCTGGAGTACCGCTTCCTCGACCTGCGCCGCGAGCGCATGCACCGCAACATCATGCTGCGCTCGGCGGTCATCGCCTCCATCCGCTCGAAGATGGTGTCCCTCGGCTTCAACGAGATGGCGACCCCGATCCTCACCGCGACCTCCCCCGAGGGCGCCCGTGACTTCGTCGTCCCGTCCCGCCTGAACCCGGGCAAGTTCTACGCCCTGCCGCAGGCCCCGCAGCAGTTCAAGCAGCTGCTGATGATCTCGGGCTTCGACCGCTACTTCCAGATCGCGCCCTGCTTCCGCGACGAGGACGCCCGCGCCGACCGCTCGCCGGGCGAGTTCTACCAGCTCGACGTGGAGATGTCCTTCGTCGAGCAGGAGGACGTCTTCCAGCCGATCGAGAAGCTGATGACCGAGCTCTTCACCGAGTTCGGCGGCGGCCGCCCGGTCACCTCGCCGTTCCCGCGGATCCCGTTCCGCGAGTCGATGCTGAAGTACGGCAACGACAAGCCCGACCTGCGCGCCAAGCTGGAGCTCGTCGACATCACCGACGTGTTCGAGGGCTCGGAGTTCAAGGCGTTCGCCGGCAAGCACGTCCGTGCGCTGGCCGTCCCGGACACCGCCGCGCAGCCGCGCAAGTTCTTCGACGGCCTCGGCGAGTACGCGATCTCGCTGGGCGCCAAGGGCCTGGCGTGGGTCCGCGTCGGCGAGGACGGCTCGCTGACCGGCCCGATCGCCAAGTTCCTCACCGAGGAGAACGTCAAGGTCCTCACCGAGCGTCTGGGCCTGGCGGCCGGGCACGCGGTGTTCTTCGGCGCGGGCGAGTTCGACGAGGTCTCCAAGATCATGGGCCCGGTCCGGGTCGAGGCCGCCAAGCGCGCGGGCCAGTTCGAGGAGAACGTCTTCCGCTTCTGCTGGATCGTCGACTTCCCGATGTACGAGAAGGACGAGGAGACCGGCAAGATCGACTTCTCGCACAACCCCTTCTCGATGCCGCAGGGCGGCATGAAGGACCTGGAGGAGAAGGACCCGCTCGACATCCTGGCCTGGCAGTACGACATCGTCTGCAACGGCATCGAGCTGTCCTCCGGCGCCATCCGCAACCACGAGCCCGAGGTCATGCTGAAGGCCTTCGAGATCGCCGGTTACGAGGCCGAGACCGTCGAGCGCGAGTTCGCCGGCATGCTGCGCGCGTTCCGCCTCGGCGCCCCGCCGCACGGTGGCATCGCCCCGGGCGTGGACCGCATCGTGATGCTGCTGGCCGACGAGCCGAACATCCGCGAGACCATCGCCTTCCCGCTGAACGGCAACGCCCAGGACCTGATGATGGGCGCGCCGACGGTGCTGGAGGAGTCCCGCCTGCGCGAGCTGAACATCGCCCTGCGCAAGCCGGTCGAGACGAAGGCCGCCGACGCCAAGCCGGTCGCGGAGGCCGTCCACCCGGACGCCGCGCGGTAACGCCGTGACGCTGCCGCTCCCGTAGCGGGAAGGGCCCGGGATCCTCGCGGATCCCGGGCCCTTCGCGTTGTCCGGCTGTCGTCAGAAGCGGTCGAGGATGCCCTTGAGGAGGGCGGCGGAGGTCAGCTCCGCGGGGGCCGGGCCGGCGTGGAAGAAGCCGGCGTTCTCGGCGTCCAGCTTGCGCAGGAAGTCGAAGGCCTTGGCGTCGTGGTCGCCGAACGCGACGAACTGCCAGTGCACGCCGGGGGCGGCGGCCGCCGCGTCGGTGATCGCCTGGCGGGCGGGGCGGACGTTGTCGGGGGCGCCGTCCGTCTGGAAGACGACCAGGGCCGGGCCCTCGCCGCCGTCCTTCTGGTAGCGCTCGACGACCGCCTCGACGGCCACGTGGTAGCTGGTGCGGCCCATCCGGCCGAGTTCGGCGTGGCGGGCCTCGACCCAGGTCGCGTCGTGCGCGTCGAGGGTCAGCTCGGCGGTGCCGTCGAGCTCGGTGGAGAAGAACACCGTGTGGACGGTGGCCTCCTCGTCCAGGTGCGCGGCCAGGGCGAGGGCGTGGTCGGCGAGGTGCTGGGCGCTGCCGTCCTTGTAGAACCCGCGCATGGAGCCGGAGCGGTCCAGCACGAGGTACACCTTCGCGCGGGCCCCGGCCTTCCCCTTGGCCCGCAGCACCTGCCCGGCGGCCTTGTACGCCCCGGCGACGCCGGCGGCCCGCCGCCGGACCGCTGCCGCGGCGATGGCGGGTCCCTCGGCCGTCTCGCCCTGCGGCGACGCCTCCTCGGGCTCCGGTTCCGTCCCGGCCCGGGCGGCCACGGGCTCGGCCGTCTCGGCCGTCTCGGCCTCCGGCTCGGGGGCGGCGGCGACGGGCTCGGGCTCCGACTCCGCCTCGGCGGACGCGGCGACGGGCTCCGGTTCCGCCTCGGCGGACACGGCGACGGGCTCGGCCTCCGGTTCCGGTGCGGTGGCTTCGGCTTCGGCCTCGGCTTCGGCCGGCTCGGCGCCGGCCTCGGGCTCCGCCTCGGCGGCGGGTGCGGCGGCGAGGGGCTCGGCCTGGGCCTGCGGCGCGGGCTCTTCGGCGGCGGGCTCCGGCTCCGGGTCGGCCTCGGCCTGGGCGGCCGCGGGCTCTTCGGTGGCGGCGGGGGCTGCCTGGGCCTCGGGCTCCGCTTCCGCTGCGGCCGGCGCCTCCGGTTCCGGTTCTGCGGTGGGCTCCGGGGTGGCCTCGGCCTGCGGCGCGGGGGCCTCCGGCTCCGCCTCGGCGGCGGGTTCGGGCGCGGCCTGCGGCTCCGTGTGCTCAGCGGCAGCGGCAACGGCAGCTGTCGGCTGGGGCGGGACGGCGGTCGCGGGTTCGGCCGGGCCCGCCGGGGACAGCGGACGGCGGGCTTCCGGGACTGTGGGGTCCGCCGCCGGGGCCGGGGCGGCGGTGAGGACCGTCCCCGGCTCACGGTCGCGCGGCGCGGACTGCGGCGGGACCGTCGGGTTGTCGAAGGACGCCGCCACCAGTTCGGCGGCCGCGTCCAGAGGGGTTCGTTCGGCCTGGCTCGGAAGGGCCGCGGCCGAAGGGGCGTCCGACGTCTCGGGGACCGGCTCCGCAGTCCGTCCGAACACCTTGCGCAACAAGCTCCGAATACCCATGGGCCAGGCCTTTCGCATGAGTGCGTGCGTCATTTGTCCGTGCTGCGCGGTTGATCCCTGCCCAGAGTGGACACGTAAGGTTATCGGCCCCTTGGCTGGAACTTCGGCAGGGGCGCCTTTCGTGGCGCCCGCCCTCCCACCCAACCGGACCCCGTCCGCGAACTCCCCCTCCGCCGTGCCGGGTTCATCCATCGTTCATCCCGGCGCCGCCGCATCGGCGCAACCCGCGCCTACCGTCGCGGCTGAATTCGTACCGACACGTCGTCGGCGCCGTGCACTCTCACCGGAGGACACCCTCGTGCGCAAGCTCCTGCCGTTCATCGGCAACCCGCATGGCAGCGGCCGTTCCGCTCTCACCTGCCGCTACCGCTGCGGCGACGCATGCTTCCACGAGGTGCCCAACACCAGCGACAACGAGTACGCCGGCGACGTCATAGCCCGCGCCTACTCCCGCCGCTCGATGCTGCGCTCCGCCGCCGTCGTCACGGTCGCCACCGCCGCCGGCACCGCCGTCACCCTCGGCGCGGGCGGTGGCCAGAACGCCAGCGCCGCCCCCGTGTCCGACGCCGAGGCCAAGCGCGCGGGCGAGGCCGCCCGCGGCCTGCGCTTCAAGCCCGTCGCCCCGAACACCGACGACAAGGTCACCGTCCCCGAGGGCCACGAGCAGAACGTGGTGATCCGCTGGGGCGACCCGATCCTCAAGGGCGCCCCCGCCTTCAACTCGGACAAGCAGACCGCCGCCGCCCAGGCAGGCCAGTTCGGCTACAACAACGACTTCCTCAGCCTGCTCCCGCTCGGCGGCAAGTACGAGCGCCAGCAGCTGCTCGTGGCCAACCACGAGTACACGGACGAGAACCTCATGTTCAAGGGCTACGACCCGGCGAACCCCACCCGCGAGCAGGCGGAGATCGCCTGGGCCGCGCACGGCCTGTCCGTGGTCGTCGTCCAGGAGGACCACCGCAGCGGCAAGCTGACGGCCGTCAGCCGCCACCAGCTCAACCGCCGCCTCACCGCCACCAGCGAGTTCAGGCTGACCGGCCCGGCCGCGGGCAGCGCCCTGCTGAAGACCTCCGTCGACGCCACCGGCACCAAGGTGCTCGGCACCCTCAACAACTGCGCCGGCGGCACCACCCCGTGGGGCACCACCCTCCACGGCGAGGAGAACTTCAACCAGTACTTCGCCAACGCCGGCCAGGTCACCGAGCCGGTCCAGGCCGCCCGCCTGAAGCGCTACGGCGTGACCTCCGGCGCCTCCGAGCGCAAGTGGGAGCGGTTCGACAAGCGCTTCGACGTCGCGCAGGAGCCCAACGAGCCGCACCGCTTCGGCTGGGTCGTCGAGCTCGACCCGTACGACCCGAACTCCGTCCCGCGCAAGCGCACCGCCCTCGGCCGCTTCAAGCACGAGGCCGCGCAGCCCCGCCTCACCGAGGACGGCCGCCCGGTCGTGTACATGGGCGACGACGAGCGCTTCGACTACTTCTACAAGTTCGTCTCCTCGAAGCGGATGATGAAGGGCGACTCGCGCGCGGCGAAGGAGCACAACCTCACGCTGCTCGACGAGGGCACCCTCTACGTCGCCAAGCTCACCGGCGACTCCCCGGCCGCCGGGATCGACGGCTCCGGCAAGCTCCCCGCCGACGGCGAGTTCGACGGCTCGGGCGTCTGGATCAAGCTGGCCACGGCCTCCCCCTCCGGCAACGTCTCGCACGTCGAGGGCATGACCGCCGAGGAGGTGTTCGTCTTCACGCGCCTGGCCGGTGACAAGGCCGGTGCCACCAAGATGGACCGCCCCGAGGACGTCGAGCCGTCGCCGCGCACCGGCCGCGTGTACATCGCGCTGACGAACAACACCGACCGCGGCAAGCCCGGCAAGGCCGGTGCGGACGAGGCCAACCCGCGCAACCTGAACAAGCACGGCCAGATCCTGGAGCTCGCCGAGAACTTCGACGACCCGGCGGGCGACGGCTTCGCCTGGCGGCTCTTCCTGGTCGCCGGCGACCCCAACGACCCGGCCACCTACTTCGCGGGCTTCCCGAAGGACAAGGTCAGCCCGATCTCCTGCCCGGACAACGTGGCCTTCGACCCGCACGGCAACCTGTGGATCTCCACCGACGGCAACCAGCTCGGCTCGCACGACGGCCTGTTCGGCGTCGCGACGGCCGGCGAGCGGCGCGGTGAGCTGAAGCAGTTCCTGACCGTGCCGCGCGGTGCCGAGACCTGCGGTCCGCTGGTCCAGGACCGGCGCGTGCTCGTCGCGGTCCAGCACCCGGGCGAGATCGACGGCGCGTCCGTGGAGAAGCCGCAGTCGGTGTGGCCCGACGGCCCGGGCAAGATCGTCCGCCCGGCGGTGGTGTCCGTGTGGCGCAAGGACGGCAAGAACATCGGCGTCTGATCACGCCGTTCGACGGGGCGGTGGGTCAGCCCGGCTCCGGCAGCCGGCCCACCGGCAGCCGGAGCGTCGTCAGCGCACCCCCGTCCGGGGCGTTGGCGAAGCCCAGCTCGATCTCCAGCACCGCCGCCTGGCCCGCCGCGATCGTCAGGCCCAGCCCGTGGCCCCGGCCGCGGCCGGGGTCCCCGGTGCGGAACCGCTTCGGGCCCTGCTCGATGAGCTCGGCCGGGTAGCCGGAGCCGTGGTCGCGGATCACCACCACCGGCCCCTCCACCGTCACCTCGACCGGCGGGCGCCCGTGCTTGTGGGCGTTGACCAGCAGGTTGGCCAGGATCCGGTCCAGGCGGCGGCGGTCGGTGAACACCACCGCGTCCCGCACGATCCGTACCTCGGCGGGCAGCCGGGTCCCGGCGACGGCCCGTTCCACGGCCCGGCCCAGCTCCACCCGGTCCAGGTCGGCCCGCTCCACCCCGGAGTCCAGCCGGGAGACCTCCAGCAGGTCCTCGGTGAGCAGGTGCAGGGCCTTCAGCCGGTCGTTGATCATCTCCTTGGGCCGGCCTTCGGGCAGCAGCGAGGCCGCGGCCAGCGAACCGGTCAGCGGGGTGCGCAGCTCGTGCGCGACGTCGGCGGTGAACCGCTTCTCCGCCTCCAGCCGTTCCTGGAGCGATGCGGCCATCGAGTCCAGCGCGTGCGCGACGTCCCGCACCTCGTCGTGGTAGCGGCGCGTCCCCGGGCCGGTGTCCGCGGGGAAGCCCACCCGGGCGTCGAGGTCCCCGGCGCTGATCCGGCGGGCGACGGCGGCGGCCGTGGTGAGCCGGCGGCTGATCCGGTCGGCGAGGAAGACGCCGGCCAGGGCCACGACCCCGGCCGCGACCACCGAGGAGACGAGGATCGCGGTGTCGATGTCGCGCAGCCGGTGGCGCGTGTTCGCGTACGGGATCCAGACCGCCAGGGCCTTCTGGTCGGCCGGTGCGGCGGCCCACATGACGGGCTCGCCGTCCCGGGTGCCGACCATGCTGCCGGTCCGTCCGCGGGCGACCAGCTCGCGCAGCGGGCGGGGCAGGCCGGGCGGGTCCAGGGCGAGGTTCACGTCCCCGTGCGAGGTGCCGTACTCGTAGTGGCCGAGGGCGTGGTCGAGGTCCCGTTCGACGTCCTTGCGGACCTCGCCGACGACCTGCCGCGCCACCACGTTGTGCACCAGGATCCCCAGCGCGGCGGCCACCGTGCAGCACACCAGCGTGGTGGTGAGGGCGATCTTCCAGCGCAGGCTGCTCAGCGCGCGCATCGGGCGCGTCCCTCGCTCAGCGGGACGTCCGTGATCGCCGGGCAGTCGTCGAGGGTCAGCTGGGTCAGGCTCATGCTGCGGGCCTGCGGGTCCCACACGTAGTCGGAGACGGAGATGTAGGCGGGGTTCGAGGTCGGCTCGCGGACCGCCAGGTGCTCGGCGGCCACCTCCACCCCCTCCAGCACCCCGCGCCGGGCCAGGACCCGGGCGATCCTTCCGTCGTCGCGGACGGTGTAGACGCGCAGTTCGCTGACCCGGCCGTCCACGTCGAGGGCGGTGATCAGCTCGTCCTCGCCGTCCCCGGTCAGGTCGTGGAGGACGCCGGGACGGACCGGGCAGTACGGGCCGCCGTCCACAGCCTGTGTGCAGAGCGCGAGCCGCTGGACGGCCCGGGGGTCGACGAGCCGTCCGGTGCCGCCGTCCTCGGCGGTGGCGGAGGTGATGTCGGCCCGTACGACGGCCAGCGCGTCCACCCCGCGCATCCCCGGGCCCTTCGGCGCGGGCAGCCCGGGCACCACGGCGGCCGCGCCGGGCTGCTGCCCGGGGCCGGGCGGGTCGGGGCGGTACGCCTTCCACAGGGTCTTGGGGGCGTGCACGGTCCCGAGGTCGCCGGAGCTGCGCAGTCCCTCCACGTCGGCACAGCCGGCCGTGGCCGCCAGCAGGGCGGCGAGCACCAGCGCGTGAGGGCTCCGCATGTACCGATGCTCCCCCGGCTCCGCCGCCGCGTCCCGACCACTGACCCGTCCGGGGGTGCGGTGCCGCTGCGGCTCGCGCCGGTGGGCCGGGTGCGGGTGGGTGTGCCGCTGCGCGGGGCGAGGTCCCCTACCCGCCCTTCGCCCGTTCCCCGGGCTGCGCCCGGACCCCTTGCGGGCACCCCCGCCGGAGTGGGCGTGCGGCTCCAGAAGTA
>NZ_JBNNPF010000043.1:0-67660 GCF_050275515.1 Streptomyces sp. NPDC004126
CCGGCGAGGCTATGTATAGCCTCGCCGGCGACTGAGGCGAGAACGGGTGAAGGGCGGGGAGGGGCCGAGCCCCGCGCAGCGGCAGCCCAGCGGCACCAACCACACCCCACCCCGAACAGGAGCGCACAGCCATGGACGAGATCCTGCACCGCACCGACGCCGGCGTCAGCTGGATCACCCTCAACCGGCCCGACGCCATGAACGCCCTCACCCGGGACCAGCGCGAGCGCGTCATCTCGCTGCTCGACACCGCCTCCGGCGACCCCGGCATCCGCGCCGTCGTCGTCACCGCCACCGGCAAGGGCTTCTGCGCCGGCGCCGACCTCCGTAGCGGCAGCGGCAGCGGCAGCGGCACCGACACCGGCGAGCGCGTCGCCGGCGACGTGGCCCGCATGATCCGGCTCGGCGCGCAGCGCCTGATCACCGCGGTCCTCGACTGCGAGAAGCCCGTCATCGCCGCCGTCAACGGCACCGCCGCCGGCATCGGCGCCCACCTCGCCCTCGCCTGCGACCTCGTCATCGCCGCCGACACCGCCCGTTTCATCGAGGTGTTCGTCCGCCGCGGCCTCGTCCCCGACGGAGCCGGCGCCTACCTCCTGCCCCGCCTCCTCGGCCCCCAGAAGGCCAAGGAGCTGATGTTCTTCGGCGACGCCGTCCCCGCCGCGGAGGCGGCCCGGCTCGGGCTGGTCAACAAGGTGGTGCCCGCCGACGGGCTGGAGGCGGCCGCCCGCGAGTGGGCCGAGCGGCTCGCGCAGGGCCCCACCCGCGCCCTCGCGCTCACGAAGCAGCTGGTCAACGCCTCCCTCGACAGCGACCGCGCCACCGCGCTGGCCGCCGAGGCCACCGCCCAGGAGATCAACATGACCACCGCCGACGCGAACGAGGGCGTGGCGAGCTTCGTGGAGCGCCGCACCCCGAAGTACCTGGGCCGCTGACCCCCGAACGACTGAAATCGATCACCCGTGAGGCAGCAGTGATCAACTGACCGGACACCCCGCGCCCCATTCATGTGAATAGCTGACCGCATGGGTCCTACCTGGCGCGTGAAAACCCGTCTGCCGCGCACGCTTCCCGCACTGTGCGCGGCGGCGGCCTCCGTGTTCCTGTCCGCGGCAGCCGCCCGTGCGGCGGCCTCACCCGCCCCGGAGGAACCCGCCGACCTGACCGTCACGGCCGCCGTACGCCCGCAGCAGGCGACCCGCGCCACCGAGACGTACGACTACCTCGTGACGGTGACCAACCACGGGCCCTCCACCGCCCGGCAGGTCACCGTCACCGACCGCCTCCCCACCGCGCTGGAGTTCCTGGCCTCCCGCGACGGCTGCGCGGCCACGGCGACCGGCCGGACCGTGGTCTGCGGCCCCCTCCCCACCCTCGCCGTCGGCGCCTCGCACACCTGGGTGATCACGGTGCGGCTGGCGCCCGGCTACCGGGGCGAGGGCGGGGACATCGTCAACGAGGCCGCCGTCGAAGCCGGCACCACCGACCCCCACCCCGCGAACAACTCCACCTCCCTGACCGGCCTCGTCCTCCCGCCCAGCGCCCTCCTGGCCGACCTCTCCCTCACCAAGACGGCCGTACTCGCCAAGGGCCGCAAGGACGTGCGGCCGGGCGAGAAGTTCACGTACCTGATCAAGGTGCACAACGCGGGTCCGGCCACGGCCCGGCAGGTCGCGGTCACCGACCGGCTCCCGGACTCCCTCGCCCTGCTGTCCTCCCCGGACGACTGTGCGTCCGCCCCGGGTGAGGAGCCCCTCGTCCGGTGTCCCGCCTTCGACCGGCTCCCGCCCGGGGAGACGGCGGAGTTCCGGATCACCGTCCGCGCCCTGACCGGGGAGGAGGACCGGGCCAACCCGCCCGGCGGCCGCTGCACCGCGATCGAGAACACCGCCCGCGTCAGCTCCGCCGTGCGCGACCCGGACCCCTCCGACAACGCCAACGCCCCGGGCACGACCGGCCCGGACGGCGGCCGCCTCTGCCTGGTGCACGGCGCCCGTCCCGGCCGCGACCACCACGACCACCACGACCACCACGACCACCCCCGGAAGCCGGACCCCCACGAGGCCGAAGAGCCCGACCACGGCCGGCCCGCACCCCCGCCCCCGCCCGCACCCGCACCCGACCCCGGCGAGCTCGCCGACTGCGGCACCCGCCTCCCCCCGTGGCTCGCCGGCGCCTCCGCCGGACTGCTCGCCTGCGGCACCGCCCTCCGCGCCGCAGCGCGCCGCCGATGAGGACGCCCCGCCTGCTCGCAGCCGCCGCCCTGCTCTGCGCGGCCGCGCTCCTGACCCCCGCCCCCCACCCGGCGAAGGCCGAGGCCCGCCCCCGCGCGGCCCTGGCCTTCCCCGTGAACGAGACCTTCGACAGCTCCACCAACCTCGGCACCACCAGCGGCAACGCCTCCTACCCCACCGGCGGCGGCTGGCTGCGGCTGACGTCCGCGAGCAACAGCCAGGCCGGCACCTGGAAGATGAAGGACACCTTCTCCACCACCCTCGGCATCGTCGCCGAGTTCCGCTACGCCACCTACGGCGGCACCGCCTTCGAGGGCAAGCGCGGCGACGGCCTGTCCTTCTACCTCACCGACGGATCCGCCGCCGACGCCACCGGCCCCTCCGGCGGCAGCCTCGGCTACGCCTGCTCGGGCACGGCCAACCGCTGCGTGACCTCGGGCGTGCCCGGCGCGTACCTCGGCATCGGCCTCGACGAGTTCGGCAACTTCTCCTCCGGCTCCGTCGGCAACGGCGGCCCCGGCACCCAGGCCAACAAGATCGTGGTGCGCGGCGGCGGCAGCGGCACGACCGGCTACCGCTACGCCACGGCCGCCGACGGGCCCGGATCGACCGTCGAGACCGGCAGCCGCGCCAAGGAGCGCCGCGTACGCGTCTCGCTGCTGCCCAGCGGCGGCAAGATGCTGCTCTCGGTGTGGTCGGACAGCGGCCCGGACACCGCCCTCACCCAGCTGATCACCGACTACGACGTCACCGCGATCGCCAACCAGCCGGCCCTCCCGTCCACCCTCAAGGTGGGCTTCTCGGCCGGCACCGGCGGCGCGACGAACATCCACGAGATCGACGACCTGACCATCAACGTGCCCGCCGACCTGAGGGTGGTGAAGTCGACCGCCCAGTCGACGGTCCCGGCCGGCGCCCCGGTGACGTACACGGTCACCGTCTCCAACAGCCAGGCCAACGACGTCACGGGCGCCCTCGTACGCGACACCGTGCCGGGCCTCACCGACGTGACCTGGACCTGCAAGGCCGGCACCGGCGGCACCTGCGGCGCGGCCTCCGGCAGCGGCAGCACCCTCGACACGAAGGCCGACCTCAGACGCGGCGGCTCCGTCACCTACACGGTCACCGGCAACGCCCCCGCCCAGCCCGCCACCCTCACCAACACGGCAACGGTCACCGCCCCGGCCGACCGTACGGACACGAACCCGGCGGACAACACCTCCACCGCCTCCGACGTCACCGTCACGGCCCACGCCGACATCACCGCCGAGAAGGAGGGCGTCGGTGCCGGTCCGGTGGCCCCGGGCCAGGAGTTCGAGTACCGGATCACCACGCGCAACCTCGGCCCCTCCCACACGCAGACGGTCCTGATGTCCGACACCCTGCCGGACCCGCTGCGGTTCGTTTCCTCGGCGAGCGGCTGCACGGCCGCCGGGCAGCGGCTGTCCTGCCCGCCCCGGGGGCCGGTCAACGCCGGTACGAGCGCCTCGTGGACGGTGCGCGTACGGCTGGACCCGGCGTACACCGGCGACGGCTCCGACCTCGGCAACGTGGCGTCCGTCCGCCAGGGCCTGCCCGACCCCCGGCCGGAGAACAACACCAGCGCGGCGGCCGGACCGCCCGGCGGGCTCGCCCCGCCGCGGGCCGACCTGTCGCTCGCCAAGGCGGCGCAGGACCGTACGCCGGTCGCACCCGGGGAGACCTTCACGTACACGGTGACCGTCCGCAACGCGGGCCCGTCCACGGCCCGGAGGGTACGGGTCACCGACCCGCTGCCGACGGGCCTGGCGTTCGTCTCCTCGGGCGACGGCTGCACCGCCTCCGGACAGGAGGTGACCTGCGGGACGGAGCCGGCCGTGGACCCGGGCGGCAGCCGGGCGTGGACGTTCACGGTGCGGGTCGACCCGGCGTTCGCGGGCGACGGCACGGCCCTGCGCAACACCGCGACCGCCGTGTCGGACACCGCCGACCCGAACCCCGCCGACAACAGCGGCTCGGCCGGCACACCGGGCGGCCGGGTCCGCCCGCCGACCGCCGACATCGAACTGTCCAAGGCCGTACGCGCGGGCTGACCCCCGCCGGCCCCGCACCCCCGGATCTCCCGTACAGCGCTCTGTACGGTCTCTCACGCACGAAACGGAACGATGCGCGATGACGACGACCCCAGGCCGGCGGTCGGTGGCGCGGGCCCTGGCCCCGCTGCTCTGCGCGGCCGCACTGTGGGCCGCGCCGGCCCCCGCGACCGCACAGACCGCGACCGCACAGGCCGCGACCGCACGGCTCGGCCCGGCCGAGGTGACCACCCGCCTGGCGGTCACGAAGGCGGCCGAGGCCCCCGGTGACCTGATCACCTACACCCTCACCGCGAGGAACAAGGGCCCCTCGGTCGCCCGGAACGTGAAGGCCACCGACCGGCTGCCGGACGGGATCACCTTCGTCGACTCCTCCGACGGCTGCACGGCCGTCGACCAGACCGTCACCTGCGGGCCCGAACCGCAGCTGGCGGCCGGGCAGAGCCGCAGCTGGCGCTTCCACGCCCGGCTGAGCCCCTCGTACCAGGGCGACGGCTCCAACCTCGGCAACAGTGCCTCCGGCACGTCGGACGCCACCGACCCCGACCCGGGCAACAACAAGCCCGACCCGGTGCGGCCACCCGGTCCGTTCGACCCGGTCTCGGACCTGGCCACCGTCAAGACCCCGCTGGGGTCGGGGCCGACGGTCCCCGGGCAGGAGTTCGAGTACGAGATCCGTACGTCCAACAAGGGCCCCTCGGACGCGCGCAACGTGACGGTCACGGACGCCCTGCCCGACGGGCTGACCTTCGTCTCCTCCGCCGACCCGTGCGCGGCGTCCGGCCGGACGGTCACCTGCGGCCCGCTGGCCCGGATGATCCCCGGCGGGGACGTGGTGTGGACGTTCAAGGTGAAGCTGGACGCGGCCTACTCCGGTGACGGCGAGAACCTCCGCAACACGGCCACCTCCACCTCCGCGTCGAAGGACCCCGAGCCCGCCGACAACACCTCGCAGCCGGTGCTGCCGCCGGGCGGGGTGACCGAGCCGCAGGCCGACGTGTGGACGGTGAAGCGCACCGCGAACGACACGGTGATCGCCCCCGGGCAGACCTTCGAGTACGTGGTGACGGCGACCAACGACGGCCCGTCGCGCGCGGTGGACACCACGGTCACCGACAGGCTGCCGTCGCAGCTGGCGTTCGTGTCCTCGCCGTCGTCCGACGGCTGCCGGGCCACCGACGGCACGGTCACCTGCGGCCCGCAGGCCGTGCTGGAGCCGGGGGCGTCCCGGGCGTGGCGGTTCACGGTCCGCCTCGACAGCAACTACACCGGTGACGGCTCCGACATCCGCAACACGGCCACCGCCGCCGCGCGGACCAAGGACCCCAAGCCGGAGAACAACACGAGCAGCCCCGCCGGCCTGCCGGGCAGCCGCGTCAACAAGCCGACCGCGGACCTCGGGGTGCACAAGGAGGCCGTCGGCAGCACGCCGCCGGTCCCGGGCCAGACCTTCGACTACCGGATCCGGGTCAGCAACTACGGCCCGTCGGCGGACGCGTTCAACGTGAAGCTCACCGACAACCTGCCCGAGGGCCTGTCGTACGTGTCCTCCACGCCGTCCGGCTGCACCGCCGCCGGCCGTCTCGTCTCGTGCAAGCGGACCGCTCCGCTGAAGGTCGGCGAGACGGTCGAGTACCTGCTGACGGTGAAGATCGACCCCGGCTACAAGGGCACGGGCTCCGACCTGAAGAACACGGCCGAGGTCACGGCCGACAACATCGACCCGGCGTCGGAGAACGACAAGGGCACCGCGACCGTCCCCGGCGGTCACGTGGCGGAGCCGTCGGCCGACCTGGCCATCGTGAAGCGGGCGGTGCAGACCACGGCGATCGCCCCGGGCGAGACCTTCGACTACGCCCTGACAGTCACCAACAACGGCCCCTCGCAGGCCGACCAGGTCTCCGTCACCGACAGCCTGCCGACGGCGCTGAGCTTCGTCTCGGGTGACGCGACCTGCGTCTCGGGCCGGACGGTCACCTGCGGTCCGCTGGCCCACCTGGCCCCGGGCGCCTCGGTGACCTGGGTGATCAAGGTGAAGCTGGACCCGGAGTACACCGGCAACGGCACGGACATCCGCAACACGGCGACGGTGGACTCGCTGACCGCCGACCCGCGTCCGGCGAACAACACCAGCGCTGCGGCCGGCCCGCCCGCGGGCACGGTCAAGGAGCCGACGGCCGACCTGGAGGTGGGCAAGACGACTCCGTGAACCGGTCCGGCCGGCGGGGCGCACGCCCCGCCGGCCGGACCCGGCGCCCGTACCGCTACATCCGCGGGTCCGGCTTCAGCAGCGCGAACACCGCTCCGGCCGGGTCGGAGGCCCAGGCGATCCGGCCGACGTCGGGGACGTCGGCGGCCGGCATCAGCACCGCGCCGCCGTTGCCCTCGACGGCGGTGACGGTGGCGTCGACGTCCGCCACGTGGAAGTACGGCACCCAGCGCGGCACCATCGTCGAGGCGCCGCCCGCGCCCTCGCCCTGCGGGGCCACGCCGCCGAAGGAGCCGTCCTCCTGGTCGCCCTCGCCGATGCTGAGCACCCGGTACGTCATCCCCGGCGTCTCCATCTCGACGTACCGCCAGCCGAACACACCGGCGTAGAAGCGGATCGCGGCGACCGGGTCCGGGACGTGGAGCTCCGCCCACACCAGGGTGTTCACGTCGGAGGCCACCTCCAGCCCGCCGGTCTTGCCGGGCTGCCAGGACGCGAACTGGGCGCCCTGCGGGTCGGTGAACTGCGCCAGCCAGCCCTCGCCCATGACGTCCATGGGCTCCATGCGCACGGTCCCGCCCCCGGCCCGCACCGCCTCGGCCGTGGCCTGCATGTCGGCGCTCTGGAAGTGCACCATCCACGCCGACGTGGCGCCCTTCTCGGTGAGCGGGCCGAGCGCGGCCACGGTCTTCCCGCCGAGCTTGAAGAACCCGTACCCGCCCGCGTCGGGCCCGGCGGAGGCGAACTCCCAGCCGAAGACGGACCCGTAGAAGGCGGCGGCCGCGGCGGTGTCGGGGCTTCCGAGGTCGAGCCAGTTGGGCGATCCGGTACGGAAGGCGGTGCCGAGCATGGGGTCCTCCAGCGGGTGGGGCGACACGGTCGCTGGCCACCATGCCCACGCCCCGCGCGCGTGACGGCGTACGGGCGCCCGGGCCCCGGCGGATTCACCCGCCCGGGGGATGCCCGGCCGGTCCTCAGCCCGCGATGAGGAAGCCGGTGCCGAAGAGCAGCAGCACCAGCAGGAGGACCACGGTCACGGCGGCGCCCAGGGCGAGCGTCCGCGCCGGGCGCGTGTCCCGGGCCCGCGCGTACAGCGCGCCGCCGACCGGCAGCACCGCGAGGCCGCCGACCCACGCCCAGGTCGCCCCGAAGGGCAGCCCGTGCCGCCATCCCTCGGCCGCGTAGAGCGCCGCGAGGGCCGCGCCGAGCAGGACGGCCAGGGCCGGGGCGGGCAGGCGGGTGCGCCGGCCGAGGGCCCGGGCGGCGGCGGTGACGGGCAGCGCGAACAGCGCGGTGTGGAGCAGTCCCAGCAGCGGGAACAGCAGGGGGGCCACGCAGAACAGGACCATGACGCCGAAGGCCCCGCCGTTGGCGGACTCGTAGTCCGACTGCCGGAGGGAGAAGAACACGGAGGCCACCAGCAGCAGCAGCGGCTGCCCGGCCGCCAGGACCAGGGACCCGGGCAGCTCCCGGTTCCACACGCTCGCCGGCTCGCGGACCTGCGGCACCTGCCCGCGCACCCGTACCGCGTACGCCATCACGCCCCACCCACCCCATACTTGAACGTGTTCAATACGCTCGCACCCTACACCCGGCCCCGCCTCCAGCCCCACACCTCTTCCCATCTGACGCACCGTCAGCTTCAATCGGAAGGGTGATGGGACACGCAGGGATGGCGGCCACCGTCGTCCGATACCTCAGGTCAGCCGGCTCCCCCACCTCCGCCGGACACGTCGACGCTCTGCCCCGCCCCGACCTCCGGGCCGTCGGCGAGGACGAGCGCGCGCCCGTCAGCCCCGCCGAGTTCCGGGCCGTACTGGGCAACTTCGCGAGCGGGGTCACGGTCATCACCGCCCCGCCCGCCGAGGGCGAGGAGGGCCCGGCCGGCTTCGCCTGCCAGTCCTTCGCCTCGCTCTCCCTGGACCCGCCCCTGGTCACCTTCATGGTGGCCCGTACGTCGACCACCTGGCCGCGGATCGCCCGCGCCGGGGTGTTCTGCGTCAACATCCTCGGGGCCGAACAGGGCGAACTGTGCCGGGCCTTCGCGGTCAGCGGCGCCGACAAGTTCGCCGGGGTCCCCCACCGGCCCGCCCCCGCGACCGGCTCCCCGCAGCTGGACGACGTACCGGCCTGGATCGACTGCCGGATCCACGCCGTCCACACCGGCGGCGACCACCTCATCGTGGTCGGCCGCGTCGAGGCCATGGGCGCCGCCGGCGAGGGCGGGCCGCTCCTCTTCCACAAGGGCCGCTTCGCCCGCCTGGCCGACTGACTCCCCCGCCCCGACCGGCCGTTATCCTCCTGCGGTCGACATCAGGGCGGGGGGCCGCGGTGGGGAACACGTACGAGCCGGGGCGCACCCGGTGGACCGGCACCACCGGGTGGCTGATGCTGGGCAGCGCCGCGGCCGCGGTGCTGTGCGCCGTCGTCGGGGCGAGCCCGTACCCGCCGCTGACGGTGGAGGTGTGCCTGGCCGGCGCCTCCGCCCTCTTCGCCGCGTGCTGGGTGGCGGCCTCCCTCCACGCCCGCCGCGTCCCGCCCAAGGCCGACCTGCGCAAACGCCCGCCGGGACGGCCGCGCGGCCGCCTGCTGCGGATCCTGGTCGCCTTCGGGATCCCCCTCGCCACCTTCGCCGCGCTCGTCCTGTGCTTCACCGAGTCCGGCGAGGAGGGCAGGCGCGTCGAACGGCTGGAGCTGGCCGGGTACGACCGCCACGAGGCCCGCATCGTCCGGCTGGCCGGCGAACCGGTCCACCACCCGGCCACGGACGACGACGACGCTTACTACAGCACCGACGTGATCCTCAGCGTCCCCTACGACGACGGCCCCCGGGACGTCGCCGTCACGGGGGTGTCCACCTGGGAGCGCCCCGGGCCGGGCAGCACGGCCGAGGTCTTCTTCGCCCCCGGCCACCCCGAGGTCGGCGTGGGCACCTCGCCCGCCCGGGTGGGCGGCGAGCTGATCGCCGTGGTCTTCTTCATCGCCCTCGGGCCGTGGCCCTTCGTCGCGGGCGCCGCGATCAAGTCGTACATCGAACCGCGGGCCCTGGAGCGGATGCGCCGCTTCGACCCCGGCACGCACCTGCCCGCCCTCGGGCTGCTGCTCCTCGGCGCCCTCGCGCTGCTGCCGGTGGCCCTGGACGCGCCGGTGGCGGGCTTCACCCGCCTCTGGGCCCTCCTCGCGCTCCCCGCGCCCGCGCTGGCGCTGACCTGGATGGCCCGCCGCGCATAGTGCGGCGGGCCACCCCCTGCCACCCGGATCAGAAGGTGAGCACTCCGCGCGCGACCCGCCCGTGGTGGGCGTCGTCCACGGCCTTGGCGAAGTCCTCCACCGGGTAGACCTCGGTCACCAGCTCGTCCAGCAGCAGCTTCCCCTGCCGGTACAGCTCGGCGTAGAGGGCGATGTCGCGCTGCGGGCGGGAGGACCCGTACCGGCAGCCCATGATCGTCTTGTCCAGGTACATGGAGGACACCAGGAAGGACGCCTCCTCCTTGAAGCCCGGCACGCCGAGCAGCACCGCCTGCCCGTGCCGGTCGAGGAGGTCGACGGCCTGCCGGATCAGCCTGACGTTGCCGACGCACTCGAAGGCGTGGTCCGCGCCGGTCGGCAGGACCTCCCGGACCGCCGCCGAGGTGTCGTCCACGGCCGAGGCGTCCACGAAGTGGGTGGCGCCGAACTGCCGGGCCACCGCCTCCTTCGCCGGGTTCGCGTCCACGGCGACGATGACGGACGCGCCCGCGATCCGGGCGCCCTGGATGACGTTGAGCCCGATCCCGCCGGTGCCGATGACCACGACGGTCTCCCCGAGGCCCACCTTCGCCCGGTTCAGAACCGCTCCCACGCCCGTGAGCACCCCGCAGCCGATCAGGGCGGCCGAGGTCAGCGGCACGTCGTCCGGGATCTTCACCGCCTGCACGGCCTTGACGAGGGTCCGCTCCGCGAACGCCGAGTTCGAGGCGAACTGGAACAGCGGCTGCCCGGCCCGCGAGAAGGGCCGGTCCGGCATCCCGATGGCCTTGCGGCACATCGTCGGCCGGCCCCGGTCGCAGTCCGCGCAGGCCCCGCAGTTCGCGAGGGTCGACAGGGACACGTGGTCACCGGGCGCCACGTGCGTCACCCCGGCCCCCACCGCCTCGACCACGCCGGCGCCCTCGTGCCCGAGCACCACCGGCGGCGGGAACGGGATCGTCCCGTCGATCACCGACAGGTCGCTGTGGCACAGCCCGGCCGCCGCTATCGCGACCAGCACCTCCCCCGGCCCCGGGTCCCGGAGCTCCAGATCCCCGACCACCTGGGCCTGCTTGCCGTCGAACACGACGCCTCTCACCTGGGCTCCTTAGGCAGGCCGAGCACCCGCTCGGCGATGATGTTCCGCTGGATCTCGTCCGAGCCGCCGTAGATCGTGTCGGCCCGGGTGAACAGGAAGAGGCGCTGTTCCTCGTCGAGCCCGAGTTCGTACGGGTCCCCCTGCGCCCAGAACCCCGGCCCGGCCGCCGCGGCCGCGCCCCGGACCTGGACGGCCAGCTCCCCGAGCCGCCGGTGCCACCCGCCCCACAGCAGCTTCGCCACGCTGGGCGCGCCGGGGTCACCGGCCGCGCCGCCCAGGGTGCGCAGGGCGTTCCAGCGCATGGTGCGCAGCTCCGCCCACTGCCGTACGAGGCGTTCGCGCAGGACCGGGTCGGGCGTGCCGGAGGCCGCGTACGCCGTGACCACGCGCTCCAGTTCGGCGGCGAAGCCGATCTGCTGGACGAGGGTGGAGACGCCGCGTTCGAGGGCGAGCAGGCCCATGGCGACGGCCCAGCCGTTGCCCTCGCCGCCGACGACCTCGGAGGCGACGGCCCCGTCGAAGAAGACCTCGTTGAACTCCGCCGTCCCGGACATCTGCCGGATCGGGCGGACCTCGACGCGGCCGGGCTGGTCCATGCGTACGAGGAGGAAGGACAGCCCCCGGTGGCGGCGGGAGCCGGCCTCGGTGCGGGCCAGGACGAAGCACCAGTCGGCCTCGCGGGCCAGGGAGGTCCAGATCTTCTGCCCGGTGACGCGCAGCAGCCCGTCGGCGGTGTCGCGTACGGCGGCGGTGCGGACCCCGGCGAGGTCGGATCCGGCGTCCGGTTCGCTGTAGCCCTGGCACCACAGCTCCTCGCCGCGGGCGATCGCGGGCAGGAAGCGGTCCTTCTGCTCGCGGCTGCCGTAGGCGATCAGGGTGGGGGCGAGGAGGTTCTCCCCGATGTGGCCGACCCGGGCGGGGGCGCGCAGCGCCGCGTACTCCTCGGCCCACACCACCTGCCCGGTGAGGGAGAGCCGCCGGTTGCCGTAACCCTCCTCCTGCCAGCCCTGGCCGATCCAGCCGCCGCGGCCCAGCTCCCGTTCCCAGTCGCGGCGGGCCTCGACCCCCTCGTGTTCGCTGCCCGGTCCGCCGAGGCCGGCCGCCTGTGCGTACGGGCCGACGAGGTGCCCGGTGAGCCATGCGCGGGCACGGGCGCGCAGTTCCTCGTCCTCGGCCCCGAAGCTGAAGTCCACGGCGTGCTCCCTCAGGCGTTGGGCCGGTCCTTGGCGGCGGCGGCCTTGGCCATGGCGTCGAGCTGGGCGAGCATCGGCATCGGGTCGGTGCCGACGGTGCCGGGGAGGAAGTCGGCGATCCTCTCGGGGGTCCAGGCGCCCTCGGCGTAGCCGGCGCGGAGCTCGCGCGGCTGCGCCCAGACGGCGATCTTGGGGCCGGCGATCGTGTAGACCTGCCCGGTGATGTCCTCGGCCCTGGCGCGGTCGCTGAGCAGGTACGTCACGAGCGCGGCGACGTCCTCGGGGTCGCCGATCTCCTTGAGCTCCATCGGCACGTTGGCGGACATCCGGGTCCGGGCGACGGGTGCGACGGCGTTGGCGGTGACCCCGTACTTGTGGAGGCCGAGGGCGGCGCTGCGGACGAGGGAGATGATCCCGCCCTTGGCGGCGCTGTAGTTGGCCTGGGCCACGGATCCGGTGTGGTTGCCGCTGGTGAAGCCGATGAGCGTGCCGGAGCCCTGGCGGCGCATGACGGCGGAGGCGGCCCGGAAGACGGTGAAGGTCCCCTTCAGGTGCGTGGCGACGACGGGGTCCCACTCCTCCTCGGACATGTTGAAGAGCATCCGCTCGCGCAGGATGCCGGCGACGCAGACGACGCCGTCGACGCGCCCGTACTCGGCGAGGGCGGTGTCCACGATGCGCTGGCCGCCGGCCATGGTGGAGATGTCGTCGGCGACGGCGACGGCCTCGCCGCCGGCGGCCTGGATCTCCTTGACCACGTTCTCCGCGATCTCGCTGGTGGGCTCGCCGCCCTCGATCCCGACCCCGTAGTCGTTGACGACGACCTTGGCGCCCTCGGCGGCGGCGGCGAGCGCCACCGCCCGGCCGATGCCCCGGCCCGCGCCGGTGACGGCGACCACCTTTCCTGCCAAGAAGTTCCCCACGGCCGACCCCTTCCCCTGTTTTCTGACGGACCGTTAGATTCTATGACCAGTCAGATCCCTTCACACAAGCCCTGAGCAAGCCCCGAGCCCTAGGAGCTGATGGCCGGTGTCCCTCCCTCCCGAGTTCCACGAGATCGCCAAGCGGATCAACAACTGGGGCCGCTGGGGCGCCGACGACGAGATCGGCACCCTGAACCTGATCACCGACGAGGTCGTCCGGGCGGCGGCGACGGAGATCCGCACGGGCCGCCGGATCCCCCTGGCCCTCCCCCTCAAGGAGGACGGGGTGCAGTCCGGGATGATCCCGGGCCGGGTCAACCCCTTCCACACCATGGTGCAGATCAACCAGGAGCTCTTCGGCCCGGGCACGGTGGCGTGCTCCGACGACGCCGTGACGATGGGCCTCCAGTCGGCCACCCACTGGGACGCCCTCACGCACGTCTCGCACTCGGGCCGCATCTACAACGGCCGCCCGGCGTCGACGATCACCGCGCACGGGCGGGCGGAGTTCAGCGGCATCGACAAGGCCCGGCACATCGTCTCGCGCGGGGTCCTGCTGGACGTGGCCCGCGCCAAGGGCCTGGACCGGCTCCCGGGGGACCACGCGGTCACCCCCGGGGACCTGGCGGAGGCGGAGGAGTTCGGCCGCGTCACGGTCCGCGCGGGCGACGTCGTACTCGTCCGCACCGGCCAGATCCAGGCCTACCTGGCGGGCGACAAGCACGGCTACGGCTACCCGTCCCCGGGCCTCTCCATCCACACCCCGGAGTGGTTCCACGCCCGGGACGTGGCGGCCGTCGCGAACGACACCCTGACCTTCGAGATCTTCCCGCCGGAGATCGAGAACCTGTGGCTGCCGGTGCACGCGCTGGACCTGGTCGAGATGGGCATGCACCAGGGCCAGAACTGGAACCTGGAGGAACTGTCCACAGCCTGTGCGGAAGCCGGCCGCCACTCCTTCCTCCTCTCGGCGATGCCGGAACCCTTCGTAGGCGGCACGGGCACCCCGGTGGCCCCGGTGGCGGTGCTCTGAGCCCCCCGGACGCGTCGGGTCGAGCGATCCTCGACCAAGCGGGTTGACCTCAAGCGGACTTGGGGTCCTACGGTCGTAGGCATGACCACAAAGACCCAGCTCACCGCCACCCCTGCCGCCCCCGCCGACCCCGCCGCCACCGACGAGATGCTGCCCAGCCAGCCCATCGGGTACTGGAGCGGGGTCGCCCACCGGGCCGTGATCGGGCACATCCGGGACGCGATGGCCCGGGTCGACGTCACCCAGCCCCAGTGGTGGACGCTCAACCGCGTCCAGCGGGCCGGCGGGCCGCTCCCCCGCGAGACCGTCCTCGCGGACCTGGCGGAGTTCGCGGAGTCCCCGCACGAGGTCCCGCGCGCGGTCGACCAGCTGATCCACCGCGGCTGGCTGGACAGCTACGGCAACGGCGAGCTGCTGACCGTCAGCGACACCGGACGCGAGGCCATCGAGCGGATCCGCGAGCTGGTCACCGGCCTCCGCGCGGAGATCCACGAGGGCATCACCGACGAGGAGTACGTCGCCGCACTGCGGGTGCTCCGCCGAATGGCCGACAACGTCAAGGCCGCGGCGCGCTAGGTGTATTGATCACGAGCGTTGTTGACACTGGTTTGGTCTTGAACATGGCGAAGACCTCCGGTGTGGTGGGAGCTGTCTAGGAACTCACCGCACGGAGGTCTTCGTGCCCCACCGTAATGCCCGGCTGACCGTCTTCGGTAGGAGACTGCTGGTCGAACGTGTCTGCTCAGGCCGTCCGGTTGCTCATGTGGCGGCCGAGATGGGGATCTCCCGGGCCACCGCCCACAAATGGATCCGCCGGTGGCGGACCGAGGGCGAGGCGGGCCTGCACGACCGGTCGAGCCGGCCTCTCACCACCCCGCACCGGACCGCCTCCGCGATGGAAGATCGGGTCTGCGAGCTGCGGCGGACCCGCAAGCTCGGCCCGGCCCGGATCGGCCCGATCCTGGGCCTGCACACCTCGACCGTGCACCGGATCCTGACCCGCCGCCGGCTGAACCGGCTGGCCTGGATCGACCGGCCGACCGGAGTCGTGATCCGCCGTTACGAGCGTGAGCGACCGGGCGAGCTGATCCACGTGGACGTGAAGAAGCTCGGCCGGATTCCCGACGGCGGCGGCCACAAGACCAACGGCCGCCAGGCCGGCCGCCCGATCCGCGGCATGGGCTTCGACTACGTCCACTCCGCCGTCGACGACCACTCCCGCCTCGCCTACAGCGAGATCCACCCGGACGAGAAGGTCGCGACCTGCGCGGGCTTCCTGACCCGCGCGGCCGCGTTCTTCCAGGCCCAGGGCATCGACCGCATCGAGCGGGTCCTGACCGACAACGCCTGGGCCTATCGCAAGGGCCTGGCCTGGAAGGCCGCCCTCGCGGAACTCGGCGCGACCGGCAAGCTGACCCAGGCCTACCGGCCGCAGACCAACGGCAAAGTCGAACGCTTCAACCGCACCCTCCTCGACGAGTGGGCCTACCTGCGGCCCTACACCTCGAACACCGAGCGGACAGCGGCCCTGGCAGACTTCCTCCACACCTACAACCACCACCGCTGCCACACCGCACTCAACGGCAACCCACCCATCAGCCGCGTGAACAACGCTCCGGGTCAATACAGCTAGGCCCTGCCGACCGCCCCACCCCGCGCCGACGGCCACCCGCTCCGTCCTCATCACGCCAAGCCACCCCAAACGCAACGGACGGTGACGAAACACCCCGCCCGGCCAGGGGGAACGATGCATGGACCACGCATCAGTTCGGAAACCCCCGGGACTCCTGAGACACACGCACACCCGAGGTATCGCGACAAGAGCCGCAACCCGGCCGAATCCCCCCTTCATGCCCAGACCCGACTTCGGAACGATGAGTCCCGCGACTCAGCGACCGCCGTCACGAGCGGCGACCGCCCGGCTGCCGAAGCAGAAGAAGGGGAACACCCATGTCACCGCGCAAGATCCTCGCGACGATGACCGCCACCGCGGCCCTGATAGCGGGCCCGGTACTGACCGCCGAAGCCTCGACGACCACCGCCTTCTCCCAGCAGACCCGCGCCGCCGGCCTCACGGCCGCGCAGACCGCCGAACTCCGGCAGCAGGTGGACGCGTTACTCGCCGCCGAGCCGGGGGCCCGCCAGGTCTCCGCGAACAAGCTGTCCACCGCCGGCGGCAGCGTGGTGCTGCGGGCCCCGGGCCAGACCGAGACCCGCGACCTGGCCGCGCCGGACGCTGCACTGGCCTGCGGCAACGGCCACCTGTGCATCACGGACGGCAACGGCAACAACTACGACTACTACCGCTGCGGCTACTACGACTTCAACGGCGTCGGCAACGGCACGTTCAACAACAACCAGACCCCCGGCACCCGCGCCCGCTTCTACAACAGCGACGGCAGCGAGCGCTGGTCGAACGTGGCCAAGGACACCGGCACCGCGAACTGGACCCCGGTCTTCCACATCCGCCCCTGCTGAGCCGCTCCGCGCCGACGAGGCCGCCCGATCCCGCCCGCGGGCCCGGGCGGCCTCACCCGCTTTCCGCCGCCGCGAAGCCGAACCACACCACCTTGACGCAGTCCCCCTGAGCCACGGCCGCCCAGTCGTCGGCGGTGGCGGCGACGAGCGCGAGGCCCCGCCCGTGGGTGGCCATCACCCCGCGGCTGCGGCCCTGCTCGGGCCACCGCTCGGGCGCGCAGTCGTAGACGTAGACGGTGACCCGCCCCCCGAGCAGGGCCACCTCGACGGCGATCTCGGGGGAGTCGGTGTGCCGGTGCGCGTTGGTCACCACCTCGGACACGCAGAGCCGAGCCCGCTCCCCCACCTCCGCCCCGCAACCGGCACTCCGCAACACGGCCACGACCCAGTCCCGGGCCACCCGCACGGCCTCGGCCCGACTGGGCGCGACCATCCGGTAGGTGAGTCCACCCTCCGGTACGGCGCTGATGCTCATGACACTCCTCCCGATGCGGTACGAGTTCACGCTCCCCGTCTGCCCGGCATGCCGTGGCGATGGCCGCCCGAGGCGCATGCCGGCGGCTGCACTTCGGTCTTGGTTGCCGTGCGACGTGGTGCGGGCACCGACTGTAGCCACTCCGTCATACGGTTGCTACGCAAACCGTAAAACTGAAGCGACAGGTGGACCCCGCTCCCGGCCACAGGCCAAGATGAGAGCCGACAGGAGGGGACGCCGATGCCGCCAAGGAAGGCTCCGACCGCCCGACAGCGCCGAGTGGGCAGCGAGCTCCGCAAGATCCGGGAACAGGCCGGCATCTCGATGACCGAGGCCGCGTCCCAACTGAGCACCGACCGGACCAACATGAGCAACGTCGAGAGCGGGCGCTTCGGCGTCAGCAGCGACCGCGTGCGCACCTGGGCGAGGCACTACGGCTGCCCGGACACCGCCTACGTGGAAGCCCTGGCGGCCATGGCCGACGAACGCGGCCGGGGTTGGTGGGACGACTACCGCGACGAACTCCCGGCGAGCCTGCTCGACCTGTGCGAGCTGGAACACCACGCCGCTGCCCTCCGCAGCGTGCAAATCATGCACATGCCCGGGCTGTTGCAGACCGAGGACTACGCCCGCGCCGTCTTCGAGGAAGCCGTGCCGCCCCTGCACCCTCAGGACCTGCGGCGATACCTCTCACTGCGGATGCGCCGCCGGGACGTGCTCGACCGCAAGGACGCACCGGCGTTCACCTTCCTCATCCACGAGGCCGCCCTGCGGATGCGGTTCGGCGGCCGCAGGGTCACGTCCAGCCAGCTCGACTACCTGCTGAAGCAGTCCGAGCGGGACAACCTGACCGTCCGGGTCATCCCCTTCGAAGCCGGCGGCTTCCCCAACGCCGGGGGCCCGACGCTCTACGCCTACGGTCCGGTTCCGCAGCTGGACACCGTCCAGACCGACATCCCCACCGGAAGCGTGCTGCTCGACGCCGAGACACGGCTCGCCAACTACCGGGCGGTCCTGGACCGGACCGAGGAGCGGGCACTCGACCCCGAACGGTCTCGCGATTTCATCCGCGAGATGGCGCAACAACTGTGAAGGCGTGAGAACAGTGGAAATTCAGTGGCGCAAATCCTCCATGTCCGCGGACACGGGGAACTGTCTGGAAGTGGCGGTGCAGGATGGCGAGATCCTCATCCGCGAGAGCGATGACCCCGGCGTCGTGATCAGGACGTCCCGAGCGAAGCTCAGGGCATTCATCGACGGGGCCTCCGCAGGCGAGTTCGACGACCTCGCCTGAGCCTCCCGACCCACCCGCCGGCCCCCCGCCCGCCACGGGCAGGGGGCCGGCCCGCATACGCCGTATCACCCGTTAGACGTCAAACGGTTGCTACGCCTCCGCGTCCAGGGCTACCGTCGAAGCGCGACGGCCGGGCTCGCCCCTGGCCGCCGCAACTCCCTCTTGCACTGCGCCAGTTCGAGGGAGTGACCCGTCGCCCCTTCCCACCGCTCGTCACGGTCCGGAGGGGGCGACCCTCAGCGACGGCAGGAGAGCCGTACATGCCCGCGCAACCCCTCCCCCTGGACCACACCGTGGCCATCCGCACCGGGTACTGGTTCGAGGCCCTCTGCTACCGCGACGCCCGCGACCGGCCACCCGAACTCCTCGACCGCGCCATGCTGGACACCCCCGAAGAGGCCGTCCGCCTCATCCGCCTCCAGATCCGCACCGCGCACCCCTTCGCCCTCTCCCCCGCAGAAGTGCACCGCGCCCTGACCTGGGCCGACGGCGGCGGCCGCATCCACGCCCTGGCCGCCCTCCACCGCGGCGAAACCGCCGGCTTCAGCATCGTCCTGCGCGGCGGCCTACGCCCCGAATGGCGCGTCCGGCCCGTCGACTACCTCTCCCTCACCCCGACCCCCACGGGAACCATTCGCATTTGTGTTCGCGTCACTTGACGGGTAGACAAGAATGCTCGCGAACACAGCTCGACCTCGGGGGGCTGGTCAGAAGTGACCGACCACGTACCGATCAATCCGTGCACGATCCCGCAGTTCACGGGTGACCTGGACGCGCTGGAGCAGGACCACGCGGCGATCACGGCGGCCGCGGGCACGTTCCGCACGGCCGGCGCGAACGTCGACTCCGAGTTCCAGGGCCTCTCGGCCTTCTACACCGCTCCCGAGGCGGCGCAGCTGTTCGCCACCACGAAGCCGGTGAAGACGGACAGCGACTTCTTCGCCGACCAGCTCGAATCGGCGGCGAAGGCGCTGGGCGAGTACGTCACCGAGGCCCGCCCGATCGTGGCGCGCCTGAAGGCGCTGCAGGCGAAGGCGACGACGTTCACCAACAAGATCGCCGGGGACGCGCACTGGAAGGACGACGGGAAGAAGACCGACGAGAACAACGACCTCATCCACGACGTCAACGCGGCGTGTGAGGCGTTCTGGGCGGCGGAGCGGACCTGCGCGAACAAGATCCGCGCCCTGTACTGCGCCCCGCCGCTGACCGTCAACGACGGTTCCAACGGCGCGAACATGTACGGCTACAAGGCCGATGACCTGAACAAGGTCCAGGACCTGCCGTGGGGTTCGCAGCTGGAGGAGACCCACCGGGCGTGGGAGGTCGGCTACTGGGTCAAGTCCTTCGTGTGGGACGGGATCATCGTCGACGGGATCTGGGGCACCATCCGCGGCCTGGGCACGCTCGTCGGAGTCGACGGCTGGGACGCGGCCGGCCAGGCCTGGACCGGCCTGGCCAAGCTCGCCACCGGCCTGGCCATCACCTCCATCCCCGGTGTCGGCACCGCCTTCTGGATGGCGGACGACAAGCAGCTGCCGGGCTGGCTGAAGGACTCGCGCACGGCGATGAAGGAGACCGGCAAGGCGCTGGTCGCGTGGGACGAGTGGGGCAAGAACCCCGCCCGCGCGGCAGGCGCGGTCACCTTCAACGTCCTGACTACGGTCTTCACCGGCGGCGCCGGCACGGCCGCGAAGACGGGCGGGATCGCGAAGGTCCTCTCCGTCGCCGGGAAGGCCGGCAAGATCATCGACCCGATCACCTACATCGGCAAGGCCGGCTCCCTCGCCAAGCTGAAGATCGGCGACCTGTTCGCGAACCTCGGCAAGGTCGACGGCGCGTTCCCGAAGCTCGACGACGTGGTCTGGAAGGACCTCCCCAAGGCCGACGCGCCGGGCATCAAGTTCCCGCACCCGGACGACACCGTCCGCCTGCCCGACGACGCCCTCGGCCGTCCCCAGTACTTCGACAAGACCACCAACCAGCTCCTGGACCACAAGGGCCTCCCGAAGCAGGACCTCACCTCGGTCCCCAAGGGCCCCGACCACCCCCTCGCCGAGGTCCCGAAGAAGCAGGAAGTCACCGTCGGCGGCCCGGCCCACCAGGTCGACGCCACCACCCACACCCCGGGCGGCACCGCGTCCCACACCCCGGGCGGCACCGCCGACAACATGCCGCACAACAGCCACACCGAACCCGGCGGCAACGGTGGCACGGGCAGCCACGGCGGCACCGACACCACCCCCACCGGCGGCGGAGCAACACACGCGGATACCCCTTCCACAGGCGGCGGCCACGGCGACGGCCCCTCCACAGGCGGCGGCCACGGCGACGGCCCCACCGTCCCGCACCAGGGCGACGGCGTGCCCGGCCACGGCGGACGGCCCGAGCTTCCCCCGCACCGGGAGAACGCCCACAAGTACACGGACGCCGAGAAGCGGCAGATCATGGAGTACCAGGTCCACCGGGCGAACGACCCGACGGACACCTACTTCAAGAAGTACTACAACAAGCTCGGCTACCGCCTGCGGGCCGACGTGCCCGACCACACCGGCCTGGTGCCGCCGCAGCTCGTGGAGACCGCTCCCGACGTCTGGGTGCCGAAGTCCGACATTCCGCCGCCGGTGCCGCCGGACTACCTGGGCAAGGCCGACTCGGTCAGCCACAAGGACGTCTCCGTCACCAAGGAGATGCGGGACTCGCTCGATCAGGCCGCGAAGGAGCGTCAGGACGCCATCACCGCCGACAAGGGGCCCCACGACGCCTACGGCGACGCCAAAACGGCGCACAAGAACAACCCCACGGCGGAAACCCAGGCGGCGCTCGACGCGGCCAAGGCGAAGCACGCACCGTTCCACGAGGCCCTTTCCAAGAAGAGCGAGGCCTACGGCGAGGCCATAGCCAGGGAACACGCGATACCGAAGGAGTTCCCCGGGGCCAAGGAAGAGAAGCTGCACGGCCCCGACAACGGGAACGACCAGTTCGACCAGGTCTACAAGCACGGTGACCGGTACGTCGTGGTCGAGGCGAAGAGCCACGTCACCACGGACCTGGGCGAACGACGGATCGGCGGTAAACGCGTCTCGCAGGGAACCCGTGAGTACTTCGAGGACATCCTCAAGCAAATGAAGAAGCGCGGAAGAGACATCCAAAGCGAAAAGGACCTGTATGAAGCCCTCAAGGCGGCACTGAAGGCGGATCCCCCGCGGATCGACTACGTCGTCGTCAAGGGAGCCGATAACACAGGAACTTACGCCGGATACACTATTCGCCGTTTCGACCTCACCAAATGACAGGAGAAGCGATGACCGTCTTCGTGGCCGGCCATGCGGAGCCGAGGCCGGACAGCGCCGCCTGGGTCGATGGGCTCACCGAGGACCTGGTCGAGGACCTCGACGACCTCTCTTCATCACCCCGGGACCTCAGGTCGGCATGGAAGGACGCCACCTTCAACGTCAACGCCCGGTTCGGGGTGGACCCGCAGGCCGCCGAGCTGGGCACGTGGGAGGCCGTGGTCGCTGCGGCGCAGCTGGGCTCCGCGCTGTTCCGTACGGCGGGGATGGCGGAGGGAACGACCGAGGTGCGCATCCACCACGCGATGCGCACCCTGCCGGCGGCGGGCCCCTCGTGGGACGCGAACGCAGAGGCATGGACCGAAGCGTTCTGGTACGCGATCATCACGCGGGACCAGCCCCGCATGACCGAGCTGTGCGAGCTCCCGATCGACGTCCTGCGCGCCTCGGGCGCCGACCACGACGACTACCTCTACCACTGGGTCGCCACCCTCCAGGCCTACTGGCTGAAGCGCCCCGAACTGGTCCCGGAACTGACCCTGACCTTCCAGCGCTCCCACCCCGACGTCGCCGTCATTGCCGGACGCGACTACATCCAGCAGGTCGCCTACCCGCCGATCAACCTCTTCTACAAGTTCCTCCAGAAGGACGAGGAAGGCTTCCACGCCACGCTCCTGGAATCCCTGGAACTCCACAAGCAGTACTGGACCGCCACCCCCGAACGCGCCAACGACATCGACGGCCTCGTCCCGATCGGCATCCTCGCCGTCACCTGCCTCGCCCACGACGGCGGCATCCCCGTCAACGTCGAGTCCCCCTACCTCCCCAAGCACCTCCTCAAGCGCTCCTGGCTCGGCGAGTTCGAGGTCTGATGCCCACGGTCCCCCCGGACGTCCGGGAATGGCACGACGGAAACCACCAGAACGCCTGCGGCCTCGCCGACATGCTCGGGGTCCCCGCCGCGGCGTACGAAGCCGACCCGACCACCCTGATTCTGCCCCTCCAGGACTACGTCCACAGGGCCCCGCTCGACGAGTTCGAGGAGTCGGACTGGATCACGTTCCACTGCGACCTGGTCGCATATCTCGCGGACGTGATGATCCGGTGTCACGGCGCCGCCTGGCGCACGGTCGACGCCCCCGGCACGCCGCCCGGGTACCACTGGGTGCTCGAAGCCCCCGGCCTGGACGGCGGCACCCACCGTCTCGACCCGTTCGCCGTGGTCGCCGGCGAGTTCCGCGACCCGCCCGTCGATATCGTGGGGATGCTCTCCACCGCCGCGCACGAACTCCACGTCTGCACCGACTGCGCGCACGACGGACAGGAACCGACCAGGTGACCGACACGCCCAAGCTCGCTACCGTCATGGCCGAGCTCGCGGACCTCGAAGACCCGAAGATCCGCGCCGTGAACGCGCGCCACGGCGACGACCACGCCGTGAACCTCACCAAGCTGCGCGCCCTCGCCAAACGCCTCAAGACGCAGCAGGACCTCGCCCGCGAGCTCTGGGCCACGGACGACAGCGCCGCCCGCCTCCTCGCGATCCTGATCTGCCGCCCCAAGGCGTACGACTTCACCGACCTGGACACCATGCTGCGCGGGGCCCGCACGCCCAAGGTGCACGACTGGCTCGTCGGCTACGTCGTCAAGAAGAGCCCGCACGCGGAGGAGCTGCGCCGGGCCTGGTTCGCCGACCCGGACCCGGTCGTCGCGAGCGCCGGCTGGGCGCTGACCACCGACCGGGTGGCGAAGAAGCCCGAGGGACTCGACCTCCCCGGCCTCCTCGACCTCATCGAGACGAACATGAAGGACGCCCCGGACCGCCTCCAGTGGGCGATGAACCACTGCCTCGCCCAGATCGGCATCGAACACCCCGCCCTCCGCGCCCGCGCGATCGCCATCGGCGAGCGCCTGGAGGTCCTCAAGGACTACCCGACCTCCCCGGGCTGCACCTCCCCGTACGCCCCGGCCTGGATCGGGGAAATGGTCCGCCGGTCCTCACCGTCAACCCCCTGAGGACGCCTCCAGGATCCGTACGAACGGCCGCCGCAACGCCACGGCGACGGGGCTGGAATCCGTACGCGCGTACTCCGCCAGGGCCGCCCGGGCAGCGCCCGCCGCCGGCCCCGGATCGGCACCGCTCAGCACGTCCTCGACGACCCGCACCACGAGCGCCGCGAGCTCCGCGAGCGGTGCCCGCGCCCGCGCCAGATCGGCCGCCGTCTCCTCCCGGCCCGCGAAAGCGGCCACCTCCCCGGCCAGCACCACCAGCTCCCCGGCGGCCCGGTCGACGGCGGCGATCCCGCGCGCCCGGACGCGTACGTCCTCCTGGTGCCGCCGCCGCAGCGGGTTGAACCGCATGGCCCGCTCGGCTTCCCGTGCCCGCTCGGCATCCGCGTGCACGGCTTCGGCGTGCTCCCGCACCAGGGCGAGGTTGTCCCGGGCCGTACCCGGCTCCCCGCCCACCACGGCGGCGGTGCCGGTCAGGGACCGGGTCACCCGCACCCGGCAGTCCTCGGCGATCCCGGCCAGCGCCCGGTACGGATCGGGCGGCCACAGCAGCGGCGCGAGCCCGACCGTCACCACCGCACCCGCAACCGTCTCCCACACCCGGTGCCAGGCGTACGCGTCCGGCGACGCACTCGCGAACACCAGCAGCGAGGACGCCGCCACCTGGATGTTCAGCCCGCCCGAGGCCCGCAGGAACATCCCCACCCCGAGCCCCAGCGCCACCACCACCGCGAGCGCGGCGGTCGAGGGCCTCAACAGGTTCACCACGGCGATCCCGATCAGCACCCCCGCCACCACCCCCAGCGACCGCTGCACCGAAGCCCCGAGCGCCGTCACCGGATCCCCGCGCAGGGCCACGAGCGGCACGACGGCCGCGTACACGGGCGGCTGATCGGCCCCGAGCCACAGGGCCACCTGCCACGCCGCGACGACGGTCACCACGATCCGCGCGGCCCCGGCCGCCTCCCCCCGGGGCACCCGCCCGAGCCCGCGCACACCACCCACAGGAGTCCCCTGACCCAGAGCCGACCCAAGACCCCCAGCCTCCGCCACCCACCCCCACTCCCCCACCATTGGGCCGAATGCAGCATGTCCGGATCCGGTCAACCACCCACGTTTTCCGGCCCTAACTCCCCCGTAACCCGTTTCGAATTCACGTTCGCAACAGTCGGCCGGTAAGAAGAGCCCCCTACATAGATCGATCTGCCGGGGGGCGGGACAACAGTGGCGGACCACATACCGATCAATCCGTGCACGATTCCTCAGTTCACCGGCGACCTCGACTCGTTGGAGCAGGACCGCACCGCGATCGCGGCCGCCGCGTCCACCCTCCGCGACACCGGCGCGAACGTCGACAACACCTTCCAGGGCCTGGCCTCCTTCTACTCCTCACCCGAAGCCGCCCAGCTCTTCGCCACCACCAACCGGGTGCAGACGGAAAGCGACTACTTCGCCGACCAACTCGAGGTCGCCGCCCAGGCCCTCGGCGAGTTCGCCACCGAAGCCCGCCCCATCGTGGCCCGCCTCAAACAACTCCAGGCACAGGCAACGGCCTTCACCAACACCATCCAGGGCGACGCCCACTGGAAGGACGACGGGAAGAAGACCGACGAGAACAACGACCTGATCCACGACGTCAACGCCGCAGCCGAAGCCTTCTGGGCCGCCGAACGCACCTGCGCCAGCAAGATCCGCGCCCTGTACGGCCGGCCCGCGCTCACCGTCGACGACGGCACGCACGCCGACGGCATGCACGGCTACCGCGCCGCTGACCTCAACAAGGTCCAGGACCTCCCCTGGGGCTCACAACTCCAGCAGTCCCACCGCTGGTACGACGTCGGCCACTGGGCGAAGTCCTTCATCTGGGACGGCCTCATCATGGACGGCATCGTGGGCACCGTCCACGGCCTGGGCACCCTCGTCGGATGGGACGGCTCCGCCGCCGCAGGCCAGGCCTGGACCGGCCTCGCCAAACTCGCCACCGGCATCGCCATCAGCAGCTCCCCCGGCACCGCCTTCGTCTTCTGGAACGCCGACGACAAGGCCATGCCCGCCTGGATCCGCGACTCCCGCAACACCATGAAGGAAACCGGCAAAGCCCTCGTCGCCTGGGACGAATGGGGCAAGAACCCCGCCCGCGCCGCAGGCGCCGTCACCTTCAACGCCCTCACCACCATCTTCTCCGGCGGCGTCGGCACCGGAGTCAAAACCGGCGGCATCGCCAAGACCATCAGCATCGCGGGCAAAGCCGGACGCCTCATCGACCCCATGACCTACGTCGGCCAAGCAGCCGGCAAAGCCGCATCCCTCACCTTCAGCAAACTCAAGATCGGCGAACTCCTCTCCAACCTCGGCAAAACCGCCGACGGCACCTTCCCCAAGGTCGACGACGTCACCTGGACCAACCTCCCCAAGGCCGACGCCCCCGGCGTCACCTTCCCCCACCCCAACGACACGGCCCGCCTCCCCGACGACGCCCTCGGCCGCCCCCAATACCTCGACAAGATCACCGGCCAACTCCTCGACCACAACGGCCTCCCCAAACAACACCTCACCGCTATACCCAAGGGCGCCGACCACCCCCTAGCCGAGGTCCCCACCCGCCAGGAAGCCACTGTCGGCGCCCCCGGCGGCGGCAGGCCTCACCCCCCGGGCAGCACCGCGGACAACATGCCGCACAACAGCCACACCGAACCTGGCGGCGGCGGCACTGGCAGCCACAGCAACACCGACACCACCCCCACCGGCGGCGGCCATACCGACACCCCCTCCATGGGCGGCCACGGCGATGGCTCCGGCGGCGTACACGTCGACAGTCCGACTGTCCCGCACCAGGGCGACGGGCTGAGGGGCGGACAGGCTCACCCCACGGGGGCTGCAGGTGACAACGCTCCTGGCCCCGCCGGGTGGGAGCGGGCTCGAGGGTCGGGCCCCCTCGAACTCGGAGGGAAGCTGGAGCAGCAATTCCGGGAACAGGTGCGCGGCCTTTCGACCAAGCAGGGCGATGTCCCTGCAATCCTTGAGACACTGGCTAATAATGCCGCGGGGCGAGAGGTTGCAGAGACCGTCGCCTCGGGAAGGTTCAGAGACTCCGAGGGATTCGGACGCGTCATCTCGAACCTCTCCAGGCCGGAGGATGCATCGGGGTGCATCGAGCAGATCCGTCTCGCCAACCGGTTGTACGATGATGGATTCACTGACATATCTTTCGAAATCAAAGATGGACATCAGATCAAGCCCGGCGTATTCACCGGTCCAGCTACAGATCTCGACGTGATGGTACGAGAGGCCAACGGCAGGATCCATGGTTGGCAGTTCAAGGACATGACGGGCCCCAAATCACCTGTCGAACCGCTTAAGATCAGACGCAACATCCTGAAGAGCATGGGCCAGCTACTGGATTCCAATGCGGATATCCAGACGCTCATAGCCGAAGTAAAGGCACCGAAGGCCGAGATGCTCGAACAGATCGACGAGTTCAAGCAGCGCTTCGAGTCAAAGAGAGTCCAGTTCGTCATCCGCACACCGGACGGAATTATTTTCGTTCCGCATGACGGTCACTTCACACCGGAGGTGAGGCCTTGATCGCCAGCACGCCCGTTGCCCGCTGGACCTGGGGGCGCGATACCGAATCCACCGACCTCACCCTGAGTTGTATTACTGATCTCATGGCCGCACACTCGATCCTCAGGGATCACCTGATGGCCTCAGGCCGAGCCGCGGTCCACATTTCCATTCCGGAGTGGGGAAATCCGAAGAGCCATCTACTTGAAGTCAACTTCAGCCTACCGATAGAGCAGCACCCATCCCAATCGATCGAATTCCTCTATCGGGAGACACAGAAGGCACTTCATCCGGGACTTATCGGATCCGTTGACGCGCGCGTATCCGGCGAGCCGGATGAGCACGCATTCCTTTTGCGAGCCTCCGCTGACGAAGGCTTCATCACCGTCGAACTGATCACATACTCGGACATCTGGATGAGGCATGACCTCAGAGGGAATGCCCAACCGGACTCTTACGCTGCCAACGCACCCAGACTATCAAGGGCCCTACAGCGCCTCGCCGAAACGCTCGACTCGGATACGGATCCGGAAGATCCAACCTATTTCGGCAAGCCAACCGAGACAGGTGTGGAGAATTTCTACGACAGGGACGGACACGCTTCCGACGTCTGGTCCAGCTTCGAGATGCCCTACCGAAAGCAACCCTTCCATCACGCCCCTGCTTTCGACGCCTCATACAAGCGAACTTCTGGTGGCGAAGTGCAGTACGTAGCCGTCTCGAATTCACACGGCGTGGTACTCGGATACGTCTGGGCTTCTGACGCCGAAGCAGCCGCGAGCTTCGAGCCCAGGGACTCGGCCGGCGAAGAAGGTTTCAAGGTTGGATACATCTGGTTGGAGCGGTTGAACGCCGCATATACACGCGGGCTATCACCCTCTCAAGCGCTCACCGAGCTCACCAGGCAACCAGAGTTTGATAAGCCCCGCAGTCTGGATCTTGCTTCACTTCGGGAAATCGCCAGCGAGGACCTACCGGCGTAGCGCCGCTTCAGCGCCCTGCGGGGCCGGGCCGAATTGTGAAACCCATCTGCTTCCATCGCCAAGTCCGGCGCCCCTGAGTCCAAGGAGGACAGCCTTGATTGCCGGCACAACCGTCGCGCGGTGGACGTGGGGAGAGTTCAGGCACGACACCGACTTGGTCCACGATGCCGTTCGGCGGTTCTTCGTGGCGCTCAGGATCCTCGCCCGGCACCAGCTCGGCACCCCGCACGGCGGGCTGGTGTCCGTGCGGGTTTCGGAAATGGGCGGCCGCAGCGATCTGCTCCATACGGACTTCCCCCTCGATGCTCGCGCGATCGGTACCGCAGCGGAGCCGCAGCTCGCCGAGTCCCTGGTGGAGCAGATCAGGCAGGGCATCGCCGCCGGCGCGATGGCCAGCGTGCACCTGTCCGCCGCCTGTGACGGCAGTGTGGAAACAGAGGTCTGCGCCGAGCCGGTGGAGGGCCTCTTCCACTTGGCCGCGCACACGTACGGGGAGTACTCCGTCGTCGACCTGACCACCTTCTCCGACGCCTGGATGCCGTTCGATCTGCGTGGGCGCGCGCAGGAGGCGGTGTGCGCGGCGAACCGGCCCCGACTGGCCGCCGCCCTCGTGGAGATGGCCGAGGTGTTCGGTCTGGAGACCGATCCCGACGACTCGACCTGGTTCGGCATTCCGACGGAGTCGGGGGTCGAGAACCACTTAGAGGACGACGACGGCACCCCGTCCGACGTATGGGGGCGGTTCGAGATCCCCTACCGGAACGGAATCTTCGGCCAGACCCCGAAGTTCACCGCCGGGTACGGGCGGCAGGCTTCGGGGCCCGTGCGGTACGTTCCCGTCGCCGGAGCCCGCGAGGTGCTGGGCTACCTCTGGGCCTCCGACTCCGAGAGCGCCGCCAGCTTCGAGCCGCGTGACGCCGCCGACCTCGACGCCTATCGGGCCGGGCTGGTCTGGCTGGAGCGGCTTCAGGACGCGTACGACCAGGGGCTGTCCCCGAGCGCGGCCCTCGCAGAGCTGGGCGGGAGTCCCGGTGATGCCGTGGCGGGGCTGCCCCAGCCGGAAGCCGCCGTCGAGGTCGGTGAGTTCGGAGAGCTCGCGCTACTCGCCCTGGAGTGAGGCCCCCGCCCCCGCCGCGTACTCCGCCAGGCCCTGCGGCGTCGCCCCCGCCCAGGCCACGTAGCCGTCCGGGCGGATGAGGAACACGCCGTCGCCGTACGCCTCGTACGCCGGGATGCGGACCGTGCGGGCGCCCGGGAGGGTGGCCTCCGGGGCGGTGCCCACCGTCAGCAGGGTCCAGTGCGGGCCGCGGAAGGCGTCGAAGAGGCGGGTGCCGCCGCGGACGCCGTCCGGGGCGCGGTCGCCGGCGCGGAGGGCGTCGGCCGGGAGGGCGGGGCGGGTTTCCACCGCGAGGGAGGAGTCCCGGTAGCCGAGGCCGAGCTGGCGGGTGGCGGCGCCCCGGCTGGCCTCGCCGCGGTGGATGCGGGTCGACAGGCCGAGCATCTCGGCGGCTACCGGGAGGCGCTCCTCCTCGTAGGTGGCGAGGAGGGACTCCGGGGCCGCCCCGCGCAGGACCGCGGCCAGCTTCCAGCCGAGGTTGTACGCGTCCTGCACGCTGGTGTTGAGCCCCTGCCCGCCCGCCGGGGAGTGGACGTGCGCCGCGTCGCCGACGAGGAAGATCCGCCCCTCCCGGAACCGGTCGGCCATCGCCGCGCGCGGCCGGAAGTCCGACGCCCAGCGGACTTCGGTGACGTCCGCCGGGTCGACGTGCGAGCGGGCGGCGATCAGGGTGCGGATGGCGGACGGGGAGAGGTCCACGGGGCCCTCGGACTGCGGGAGTGCGGCCGTGACCTGGAAGTCCTCCGTGCCCGCCAGCGGGCAGACCGCGAGGAAGCCGCCCGCGCCGTCGGCCGGCGGAAAGACGTGCCAGTTGTCGCGGTCGAGGCCGGTGATGCGTACGTCGGCCACCAGCATCGGGGTCGGGTCGACGGTCTCCCCCGTCATGCCGATGCCGAGCGCGCGCCGCACCGTGGAGCGCCCGCCGTCGGCGGCGACCGCGTACCGCGCCCGGACCGGCGGGCCCGAGGTGAACTCGGCCGTCACCCCGTCCGCGTCCTGCGTGATGCCGGCCAGCTCCCGGCCGAAGGCGACCTCGCCGCCCAGTTCGGCGAGGCGGGCGAGGAGGATCTCCTGGGTGCGCCACTGGGGGACCATCCAGGGCTCGGCGTAGGGGGTGGCCTCGTCGGCCGTGCCGGTCTCGTCGGGGTCGAGGATGGCGTGCTCGCCGACCCGCTTCCCGTCCTGCCAGATCATCCCGACCGGGTAGGGGCCGCCGGCCGCGCGGACCGCGTCGTACACGCCGAGGTCGTCGAAGACCTCCAGCGTGCGCGGCTGGATGCCCTTGCCGCGCGATCCGGGGAAGAGGCCGGCGGAGCGTTCCACGGCCATGGCCCGCACCCCGCGCCGGGCGAGGTCCACGGCGAGGGCGAGTCCGGCCGGGCCCGCGCCGACGATCAGTACGTCCGTCACGGCGTCCGTCACGGCGTCCGTCACTACGTCGGTCACTGCGTCCGTGTTCATCCCACTTCTCCTTAACGGTGTTAAGTAGCTGGCTCCACGAGGGTGCACTTAACGCTGTTAAACTGTCAAGCGTGGCTACCCGCAGATCCCCCAAGCTGGACAAGAAGCAGGCCGTCGAGACCTCCCTCCGCCTGCTGAACGACCTCGGCCTCGACGGCCTCAGCCTGCGCGCCATCGCCAAGGAGCTCGACGTCCAGGCACCCGCCCTGTACTGGCACTTCAAGAACAAGCAGGAGCTCCTCGACGAGATGGCGACGGAGATGTACCGCCGCATGACCGCCGCCGCCGCGCTCCCCCCGGACCTCCCCTGGCAGGACCGCCTCCTCACCGCCAACCGCGCCCTGCGCACCGCCCTGCTCCGCTACCGCGACGGCGCCAAGGTCTTCAGCGGCTCCCGCTTCACCGGCACCGAGCACGCCACGCAGATGGAAGAGCACCTGGCCGCCCTCACCGGCGCCGGGTTCACGCTCCCCCAGGCCGTCCGCGCCACCACCACCGCGTACTTCTTCACCCTCGGCTTCGTCACCGAGGAACAGGGCGTCGAACCGCTCCCCGGCGAACGCCGCGAGGGCTACGACGTCGCCGAACGCGCCGAACGCCTCGCCGACTTCCCCCTGTCCGCCGAAGCCGGGGCCGAGCTCTTCCAGGACTACGAGCAGGGCTTCGAGGAAGGCCTGCGCCTCGTGATCGCCGGCATCGAAGCCCGGTACGGGTACGGAGCCGCGTCATGACCGGACGCGACTACGGCTTCCTCGTCGCCGCCCCGCCCGATCCGGCCGCCCTCGGCCCGGTACTCGACGCCGTCTTCGCCCTCGGCGACGGGGCCGTCGAAGTCGGGCCCGCGGGAGAGAGCGACGGGTGGCGGTGGGACACCCCGGTCCAGTGCGAGATCACGTGGTTCGAGCCGGGGGACATCTCCTGCCAGCTCCTCCTCTACGCCGGCCCGGCCGTCCCGGACCCGCCGTCCGACGAGACGATCGCGCGGGCCCTGGCCGGGGGACTGGGTACGGCCGTCCTGCGGGAACACGCCACAGAGCCGTGGCTCTACCACGTACTGACCCCCGATGGCGGATCCACCATCGCCGCCGTCGAGGACCTCGACGGCGACGACCGCCCCGCCCTCCGCGTCACCGCCACCCAGGCCCGCGTCGCAGCCTTCCCCGACGCCGCCGTACGCGGGATCCCCGAGGCGGTGCGCACCGTGCCCTTCGCACCCCCGGGCACCGACCCCCGCCTGTGGGCCTGGGCCGACCTGATCGGCCGCATGGAAGCCGGGGGATGGCCGCCCCTGCGCTGGTACGGCGCCGGCATGTACGAGGAGGACCTCGACGCCAGGGACGCGCTGCGCGGCAGCGACCTGGAGGGCGATCCCCGCCTCGAAGCCCTCGACGCCCGCTTCCGGGCCGTCACCGTCGACGACGCCGGCCACGAGCTCGGCTCCGACCCGGCCACCGCGCCCTGGTACCGGCTGCGGCGGCCCGCCGTACTGCCGTGGCGGGTGCTGCTGCCCGCCGACCCGGAGGCGGCCGGCTGGCTGTGGAAGTGGGTCGAGGAAGGCGCCGAGGGCAAGCCCGGCGGCACCGACATGACCGACCTCGACCTCGGCGGCGCCGACCTGACCGGGGCCGACTTCTCCTCGTCCCTGTTCCTCGACACCAAGCTGGCCGGCGCCCGCCTCACCGGCACCGACTTCTACCGCACCCTCCTCCAGCGCGCCGACCTGTCCGGCGCCGACGCCACCGGCACCTGCTTCGTACGGGCCCAGCTCGACGACGCCGACCTGCGCGGCACCGTCCTCGACGGCGCCGACCTCGTACGCGCCGAGCTGTACGGGGCCGACGCGCGCGGCGCGAGCCTGCGCGGCGCCCGCATCCTGGGGGCGGGCCTGTACGACACCGACCTGCGCGGGGCCGACCTCAGCGGCGCGGTGCTCCAGGAGAACGGCTTCAAGGTGACGCTGGACGACGCCACCCGCGTGGCGGGCCTGACCGGCACCGTGTTCGGCCCGGCGGAACACGTCGCGGCCGACGGCACCCGCACCGCCCTCGCCGGCACCGCCCTGGAGGACTGGATCCGGGCGCGCGGGGGCGACGTACGGGTCATCGCCCCGCGCGGCCGCCGGCCCTGACCCGGAGTCCTCAGCGCAGCAGCACCGGCAGCGTGCGCAGTCCCCGGTGGCGCGGGTTGCGCCACCACAGCGGGCGGGCGGCCGGCGCGGCCGGACGCAGCTCCGGCCAGCGGGCGAGGAGCGCCCCGAAGGCGATCTCGGCCTGCAGCCGGGCCAGGGGTGCTCCGAGGCAGTGGTGGATGCCGTGCCCGAAGGCGAGGTGGCCGGCGGTGGGGCGGGAGGAGTCGAAGCGGTCGGGGTCGGCGAAGACGGCGGGGTCCCGGTTGGCCGACAGCATGGAGACCTGCACGAACTCCCCGGCGGGGACGGTGGTGCCGCCGATGGTCACGGGCTGCGTGGTGTAGCGCATGGTGGCGATGGAGAACGGGCTCTCGTGGCGCAGCACCTCCTCGATGAACGGGCCCGTCCGCCCGGCCGGGTCGGCGCGCAGCGCGGCCAGTTCGCGGGGGTGGGTGAGGAGGACGTGGACGCCGTTGGAGATGAGGTTGGCGGTGGTCTGGTGGCCGGCCGCCACCAGCAGGAACCCCATGGAGGTGATCTCCTGCTCGCTGAGCCGGTCGCCCTCGTCGCGGGCCGCGATCAGCGCGGTCAGCAGGTCGTCGCCGGGGTGGGCCCGCTTGAGGTCGATGAGCGCCCGGATGTGCCCCACCAGCGCCTCGGCGGTGTCGACGGAGACCTCCCCGTCGCCCTCCTCGCCGCTGAGGGTGGCGGCCCAGGCCTTGAGGACGCCCTCGGCGCCCTCGGTGGCGCCGAGCAGGTCGAAGACCACGGCGAGCGGCAGCGGCACGGCGAAGTCCCGCACCAGGTCGACGGCGGGCCCGCGCGCCTCCATCTCGTCCAGCAGCCTCCTCACGTGCCCCTCGATCACCGGCCGCAGCGCGGCCACCCGCCGTGCCGTGAACGCCTGCTGGACGAGGCGGCGCAGCCGGGTGTGGGCGGGCGGGTCGGAGTTGAGCATGTGCGCGGTCAGCGCCCGCCCCGGGCCGGGGCCCTCCTCGGAGCCGTCGCGCCGGTCGAAGACCTCGGTCGCGGCGTTCTTGCTCAGCCTGGGGTCGGCGAGCGCGGCCCGGCAGTCGGCGTGCCCGGTGACCACCCACCCCTCCAGCGGCGCCTCCCCGAGGATCCGCACCCGGTGCGCCCCGCCCGCCAGCTGCCGCCAGCGCCGGTAGTCGGGGTGGGGGTCGTCGAAGAAGGACACCGGCACCTCCTCAACGCCCATGCCGCACCGCCCCCTTGACCAGGCGCACGTCCTCCACCCCGAGCAGCCCGACCAGCGGCACCTTCGCCCGGCGCTGCGCGGGGTCGACCTCCAGCCCGGCGCCCCGGACGAGGTCCAGCAGCAGTTCGGCGAGCGGCATCACCATGTGCCGGCCCCAGCAGCGCTCGGAGGAGTGCCCGAAGGGCAGGTAGCCGGGGGCGGTGTCGGGGTCGAGGTGGTCCCACCGCCCGGGCCGGAAGGCGTCGGGGTCCTCCCAGAGCGCGAGGTCCCGGTGGGACAGCAGGGGCAGTACGAGTACGTCGTCCAGCTCGCCGATGCGCGCGTCGAGGGCCCCGTACTCGGGGGAGGCGTAGCGCAGGATGTTCCAGGAGGGCGGCAGCAGGCGGGCGGCCTCGTGGAGGACGTTGCGGTTCGAGGTGCCCTCGTCGAAGGGGGAGCCGAGCCAGAGGGCGTTCGCGACGAGGGTGGACACGGTGAAGCAGACGGGCGCGGCGGCCCTGCGGTAGATCCCCATCGCGTAACGCCGGTCGTGATATCCGCCGGCCTCGGCGAACAGCCGCGCAATTCCGCTCGACTCCGCGTTTCCCCTCCCCCTCCGGGGAATGGCGGCTCCGGCGGCTATCACCGACCAGGTGAGTTTCGGGGTCAGTTCCAGATTCCGGCTCATGAGAATGCGCAGGCGGCGCGGGTCGCTGCCGAGAATGAGGTCGCGCAGGAACAGGTGCCCGGTGAGGGGCCAGCTCCCGGTGAGGTCGACGCTCCTCACCAGGGGCCGCTCCAGGGCCTCCCGTACGTCCTTGCCGATGACGCGCATGACGGCGGAGGCCTCGTTGCGCTCGATGGAGCGGCCGTGCAGCGGCTTGAAGGTGGGGCGTTCGGTCTCGGTGGCACGGCGCGCGGCGAGGACCCTGTCGGCCAGCTCGTGGCCGGCGACGCCCATGGTGTCGGGCTCCAGGCGGAAGGCGTCCTGGCCGGTGTGCTCGCGCAGCAGGGCGGCCAGCCGGGGCGCGAACTGCGTGGTCCGCGCGGCCTGAACGGAGGCGATGGACATGCGGGGAACTCCGATGCAGCCGTCGGTCGGGGCCTCGGCGCCGCCCCGGCCGCCGGGCGACCGGGCGACCGGGGCGGCTGTGCCGGTCTAGTACCAGAAGTACCAGGCGCTCTTCTTGAGGCTCTTCTGACCGGAAACAGCGTTACGGATGGCGAAAAGCATCTTCATCGCCGTACCCCCTCTCCCAATCCATGGCTTGTGCCCGAATCAAAGGATCACGAACCCCCGCCGGAGGCGTACCGGCAACGGCCCGCTGAGAATGCGCCGCCACCGTAAGCACCCCCCGGACCCCAAAACAACGCCCCCTTGCCCTTTATGTACGCTCCTACCAACCCCACCCCCCAATTCCAGCCGCCCACCCCCGACTTCCCGCCGATATTGCACCGCGGCGAAACCCAGCCCGCCCCCACACCCTCCGCCCCGTCCCGCCGCCCCTGGCCGAAGCCACCCGCTCCCGGGCATGTCGATCTTGCGTTCGCATCAGCTCGCCGGTAGACAGGGCTCCGCTTGTAGATCGATCTGCCGGGGGGCGGGACAGCAGTGGCAGACCACATACCGATCAATCCGTGCACGATTCCTCAGTTCACCGGTGACCTGGACGCGTTGGAGCAGGACCGCGCGGCCATCGCCGCGGCCGCGTCCACCCTCCGCGACACCGGCGCGAACGTCGACAACACCTTCCAGGGCCTGGCCTCCTTCTACTCCGCACCGGAGGCCGCCCAGCTCTTCGCCACCACCAACCGGGTGCAGACGGAAAGCGACTACTTCGCCGACCAACTCGAGGTCGCCGCCCAGGCCCTCGGCGAGTTCGCCACCGAAGCCCGCCCCATCGTGGCCCGCCTCAAACAACTCCAGGCACAGGCAACGGCCTTCACCAACACCATCCAGGGCGACGCCCACTGGAAGGACGACGGGAAGAAGACCGACGAGAACAACGACCTGATCCACGACGTCAACGCCGCAGCCGAAGCCTTCTGGGCCGCCGAACGCACCTGCGCCAGCAAGATCCGCGCCCTGTACGGCCGGCCCGCGCTCACCGTCGACGACGGCACGCACGCCGACGGCATGCACGGCTACCGCGCCGCCGACCTCAACAAGATCCAGGACGTCCCCTGGGGCTCACAACTGGAGCAGTCCCACCGCTGGTACGACGTCGGCCACTGGGCCAAGTCCTTCATCTGGGACGGCCTCATCATGGACGGCATCGTGGGCACCGTCCACGGCCTGGGCACCCTCGTCGGATGGGACGGCTCCGCCGCCGCCGGCCAGGCCTGGACCGGCCTCGCCAAACTCGCCACCGGCATCGCCCTCAGCAGCTCCCCCGGCACCGCCTTCGTCTTCTGGAACGCCGACGACAAGGCCATGCCCGCCTGGTTCCGCGACTCCCGCAACACCATGAAGGAGACCGGCAAAGCCCTCGTCGCCTGGGACGAATGGGGCAAGAACCCCGCCCGCGCCGCCGGCGCCGTCACCTTCAACGCCCTTACCACCATCTTCTCCGGCGGCGTCGGCACCGGAGTCAAAACCGGCGGCCTCGCCAAGACCATCAGCATCGCGGGCAAAGCCGGACGCCTCATCGACCCCATGACCTACGTCGGCCAAGCAGCCGGCAAAGCCGCATCCCTCACCTTCAGCAAACTCAAGATCGGCGAACTCCTCTCCAACCTCGGCAAAACCGCCGACGGCACCTTCCCCAAGGTCGACGACGTCACCTGGACCAACCTCCCCAAGGCCGACGCCCCCGGCGTCACCTTCCCCCACCCCAACGACACGGCCCGCCTCCCCGACGACGCCCTCGGCCGCCCCCAATACCTCGACAAGGTCACCGGCCAACTCCTCGACCACAACGGCCTCCCCAAACACGACCTCACCGCTGTCCCCAAGGGCCCCGACCACCCCCTCGCCGAGGTCCCGAAGAAGCAGGAAGTCACCGTCAGCGGAGGCGCCCGTCATACAGACGCCACCAACCACACCCCGGGCGAAGGCACGACCCGCACCCCGGGCGGCACGGCGGATACCGTCCCACACAACAGCCACACCGAACCCAGCGGCAGCACCGGAGGCCACGGCAACCCCGACGCCACCCCCACCGGCAGCAGCCACGCCGAAACCCCCTCCACAGGCCGCCAGAGCAACGGCCCCGGCCCAACGAATGGCAACGGCAGCCATCAGAGCAGTAGTGGCGGCTCCGGCCCCACCGCAGCTTCCCGTCACGCCGCAGAGTATGAGCGGGCACGTTCGATACCGCCTGAGCAGCGGACACCTGCGGAACGGGCCGCCATCTCCCGAGAGCACGTGCGGCTCGTCAACGACGATGACGCCTGGCGCGAAAAGAATTACAACGACATCAGGCGTCGGCGCAGCATTTACCGAAAAGTCGACGGCCAGATCCTCCCCCAGCTCACCAAGAAGCCAGGGGGCGGATGGATGAACGTGGACGATCTCCCATTTGGCGACTCCGAGAAGTTCCGACTCGAACCATTGGAGCGAGGAAGAAGCACCGTACCGGACGACGCCGACCTCCAGCATCTCGACAAGGTTGCCGACGGGCGGAGAGCCGGCATGGAACTCACGGAGGCTCAGACCAAGTTCCAGGCGGACCCGATCATGTAGAAGCTGGAGGCCCTCCGACTGGCCAAGGAGTCCTTCACGGACCGGGCTGGGAGAGGAGTCTCGAACAACACCAAACTCGGCGAAGCGCTGGGCGAGGAGGCCGCCAGACGCCATATGCTGTTGCTGAAGGAGTTCGAAGGGGCCAGGGAGATTACAGACCTTCCCGAAACTCCCAACGGCTCACGCCGCTTCGACCAACTTTGGCGCACGAAGGACGGAAATCTTCTGGTTGTCGAGGCGAAGGCCCCCAATGGCGACCTCAAATGGCGCCAAGGCGCTGGAGACCTGGACGAAAAAACGCAGGTGAAGCAAGGAACTCTCGGATATGTTCGCACTGTCGCTTCCGACATGGAAACTCGCGCAATAGCGTCACCGAAGGACGGCAAATACGCAGAAGAAATCCGTATCGCCATCGAAAACAAGACCCTGCAATACGTGCTCGTGACTGCCGTCGAGAACAGCGGAACGTATGCTGGGGCCGAGCTCAAGTACTTCAAGATATTCGAGGAGTCATAAGGTGACTGCAACCGTTGCCCGGCACTCGTTCCCCACGGAACATGCCGCCGAGGGTCTTGCGGTGCTGACCAGAAGTGCGGGTCGGCTGATCGGCGGTCTGGAGGACCCGCCCTCCGATCTGGGAGACGCCCTGCGCCTGACACTGACGCTGGCGAAATCTCACTGCCTCTTGGACCCGGAGTCAGGCGAGCTGTCCACCTGGGAGGCCTGGGTGACCGCCATGCAAACCGGGTCCGCACTGTTCGCCGCAGCCACCTCGGGCGAAGCGTCCGTAACCTGCCGCATCGCGGACAAGGACCGGACACTGCCGACGGCGGGCACCCATCGCTACGCCGACGCAGGAGCCTGGCTGACGGCCTTCTATCTGGCGGCCGTCTGCCGCGAGAAAGAACGACTGACCGCGCTGTGCCGCATTCCCCTGTCCCTGCTTCACGCGGCCGACAACCAGTACGACGAGTATGTATACGCGTGGGTCGACACGCTCCAGACCTACTGGCTGGGCGGCTCCGGGCTGGGTCGCAAGCTGGTCGCCGCAGTCGACGGGACCGACCCTTCGGTCATCCCCACCGCCGACCATGAACTGACGGGTAAGATCATTTATCCCCCCATGGAGCTGTTCCACCGCATCATTCGCGGCGACAACGACGGTTTCAACAGGGCACTACTGGAAGCACTCCAGTGGCACAAGGAGTACTGGAGCGACGAGGACCGCGCCTTGCAGAGCACCGGCCTCGTAGCACTCGCACCGCTGGCCATGGCCTGCTTCGCCCATGACGCGGATTTCCCGATCGAGGTCCGGTCCGAGTACCTGCCGAAGTACCTGCTGGAACGCGCATGGGCTGGCGAATTCCCCACCTGACCGTACCCGTCCCCCGGCATGAGCTGCCCAATGGGCTGGGAGGTCGCGCCGAGGAGCTCGACAAGAGCACCGTGGCGAACGTCGAGTGGCTGGAGTCGCCGCCGGCGGGTTTCAGGCTGGCCTTCGGTACGGCGCTGCTCGCCGCCTTCACGCACTGCGGCGAAGACCCTCGTGCGGCCGACCTGCCCACCTGGGAGGCATGGGTGACGGCCACACAGGTCGGCTCCGCCCTCTTCGCCACCTCCACCGCGACGACCGGCACGGTGAAGTGCCGCATCACGGACCAGGTGCGGACCATCCGGGCGACCGGGCCCCAGTTCCACAGCAATGCGGAGAACTGGCTCAACGCCTTCTGGCTGACCATCGCCTGCGGCGAGCAGGAGCGGATGACCGCGCTGGCTCAGGTCCCGCTGGAGGTCCTGCGGGCTTCGGGTGCCGACTACGACGAGTACATCTACTCGTGGATCTCGGCCTTGCAGACTTGGTGGCTTCGCGGTGGCGATCTGGGCGGCCTGCTGAGCGCCGCGTTCGACGGTACCGATCCGGAGGAGCTCGAGGACGGCGACCGAGATCTCGTACTGCGGATCATCTACCCCCCGATGAACCTCTTCCTGCGCTACATCACCGGAGACCACGTTCGCTTCAACGAAGCCCTCGCCGATGCGCTCCGGCGGCACAAGGAGTACTGGACTCGTGTGGACGGAGGCACGAACACCGGCAACTGCAGCAGCTTCGTCGCCCTTGGCCCGCTGGCGATGGCCTGTCTGGCCCGCGACGCCGGATTCCCGCTGACCGTCGAGTCCGAGTACCTGCCGAAGCACCTCGTCGCCCGCAGCTGGGTCGGCGAGTTCGACACGATCAGTACGTGATCACCATCCCGGTAGCCGGACCGCCCCCGACGCGTCCAGCCTGATCGGCTCCGGGTCGGCGTCCTCGTAGAAGCGGAGGGTGCCCAGGGGGGCCGTGGGGGTGGTGAGGTGCGGGGTCAGGGCCGTGAGGAACTGCTCCACGTCCGGGAGGGACTCGGCGTGGACCTCCTGGCGGGCCGTGAGGGTCCAGCCGGTCGGGGTGCGGGTGAGGTGCGCGGTGCACTCGCCGCCGACGCGGTACGCCGGGCCGCGTTCCGCCAGCACCTTGAAGGGCGGGGGTATGTACGCGTCCAGGTCCTCGTCGTAGTGGCCGGCGTCCTCGCCGTACGGCTCCATGTGGTCCCGGATGAGGGCGAGGACCGGTTCCGGGGTGGAGGCGTCGAGGTCCAGGGCGAGTTCAAGGGCGTAGAGGTCGGCCATGCCGCCGAGCCTATGCGGCGGAGGAACCTGCGGGTGGCGGCGTGCGGTCGTGCACACCCCGAGCGCGGCACGGCAGCCGCCACCCCACGACCCGCACTCGTCAAGGCACAGGACCCTTGGCGTCCCCTCGCGACGAATCGCTCAACACCAGGGTGATCAACAGGTGACGAACCGTCAACACCTCGTTAGAGGTACACGCGCGGTTCCCGCATAAGCCCACAATTTTTCGGAGCCTGCTCTGGAGCCTCCGCCGCCCCGCCCGCCGCACGGTCGACCTCGCACCAGATGCGCTTGCCCGCGCCCTCGCGCTGCCAGCCCCAGCGGTCCGCGAGGCCGTCCACCAGCTCCAGGCCGCGCCCGCCGGTGTCCTCGCCGCCGGCCTGCCGCCGGGCCGGGGCGCGGTCGCTGGCGTCGGCCACCTCGACCCGTACGCCCGGCCCCCCGAACAGCATCCGGAGCACGGCCGGACAGCCCGTGTGCACGACCGCGTTCGTGACCAGCTCGGAGATCAGCAGGATCAGCGTCTCGGCGAGCGGTTCGTCGTCCCCCATCCCCGAGCCGGCCAGCCGGGACCGCGCCCACCGGCGCGCCCGGCCGACCTCGGCGGGGTCGGGTCCTACCTCAAGCTGTACCTGAAGCACCTGCACCGCTCACACCATCCGAACCGGCGGACACTTCGCCTCGCGACAGGATGGGATCACCGACCGTGATCCCCGTGCCGAGCAGCATGGTTGACATACAGTCACCACAACAAGCGCTTCGGGCATATTCCAGCGCGAAGGAGTAGGCGTGGTGCATACTGTGCGACGCTCACGCCGCTCAACCGCTCGCATCGTGGGAGCGTATCGCGGCACGCCCCCGCCTCCGGGCCGCATCGAGCCGGGCGAAGGACACAAACCGATATCAACTCTCTGTAATCGGACATGCGTCCCGCGCCGTCCCTCCCGTGCCCTTCCATCACACGGTGCTACCCGCCGACGCCTCCGCCAGCAGGGCCTCCGCGAGGAGTTCCTCCGCCCCCGCCGCCGTGCGCCACTGCTCCGCCCGCACCCAGGCCCGCTTCAGGTGCAGGTGGACGTCCGCCTCCCACGTGAAGCCCATCCCGCCGTACACCTGGAGGCAGTCCCGCGCCCCCCGCACCGCCGCCCCGTCCGCGAGCAGCTTCGCCGCGGCGATCTCCGCCGGGTCACCGGTGACCGCCGCCGCGTAGACCGCGGTACGGGCCACCTCGGCCCGCACCAGCATCCCCGAGCACAGGTGCTTGACGGCCTGGAAGCCCCCGATGGGCTGCCCGAACTGCTCGCGCTCCCCCGCGTACCGCACCGCCAGCTCCACCGTCCGCAGCGCGCTCCCGACCTGGAGCGCCGCCGTCAGCAGCGCCCCCGCGTCCCGGTACCCGGCCGGGAGCACGCCCGGGGCACGCCACAGCGGGGTCAGCGGGTCCGCCGAGCGCACCGGCACCCCGGCCGGCACCTCCGGCATCCCCAGCACGGCGTCGGCCCCGCCCAGGTGGGCCACCAGCGGCCCGTCCAGGTCGAAGGCCGTCACCACCGCCGTGCCCGATGCCGCCCCCGGGACCACTCCGGCGGCCAGGTGCGTGGCCACCAGCGGCCCGGGCAGCAGCACCCGCCCGGCCTCCTCGAAGACGAGCACCGCCTCCGGCAGGCCGAGCCCCACCCCGCCCTCGGACTCCGGCAGCCGGAGGGAGAAGAAGCCCGCCTCCCCCAGCTCCCGCCAGAGCACCCGGTCGACGTCCGCGCCCCGGTCCAGCGACGACCGCAGCGCCTCGCGCCCGTACCGCCCCGCGAGGAGCTCCCGGACGCCCGCCCGCACGTCCCGCTGGTCCTGCGTCAGCCGGAAGTCCACGACCGCTCACCGCCCCTTCGGGAGGCCGAGGATCCGCTCGGCCACGATGTTGTGCTGGATCTGCGAGGTGCCCGCCGCGATGGTGTACGACAGCGAGGAGAGCCGCTCCGCCGTCCAGTCCTCCTCCAGCGACAGGGACTCCGCGCCCAGGACCTCCGCGGCCGCCTCGTACAGCTCCTGCCGGGCGTGCGAGTACGCCAGCTTGAAGACGCTGCCGCCCGTGCCCGGGACGCCGCCCGAGCCCTGCGCCTCGCTGACGTTCCACTGCGTGAGCCGCCACAGCGCCCCGAACTCCCCGTACAGCCGCCCCAGCCGGCGCCGCAGCACCGGGTCGTCCCAGCGGCCGTTCTCCTGCGCGGCCCGGGCCAGCGCGCCCAGCGTCCGCCGGCAGGCGACGACCTCCCCGACGAAAGCGGTGCCGCGCTCGAAGGACAGGGTCACCATCGTGACCCGCCAGCCGTCGTTCTCGGCGCCGACCCGGTTCGCCGCGGGAACCCGGACCTCGTCCAGGAACACCTCCGCGAACTCGGCCGACCCCGCGAGCGTGCGCAGCGGCCTGACCGTGACGCCCGGCGCGTCCATCGGCATCGCCAGCCAGGTGATCCCACGGTGCTTGGGCGCGGCCGGGTCGGTGCGCACCAGCAGCTCGCACCAGTCGGCGACCTCGGCGTGCGAGGTCCAGATCTTGGAGCCGGTGACCACGTACGCGTCCCCGTCGCGCACCGCGCGGGTGCGCAGGGAGGCCAGGTCGGAGCCGGCGCCGGGCTCGCTGAAGCCCTGGCACCACACCTCGTCCCCGCGCAGTACGGGCGGCAGCCAGCGCGCCCGCTGCTCGGGGGTGCCCTCGGCGGCGATGGTCGGTCCCGCGTGCAGCAGGCCGACGAAGTTCGCGCCGACGTACGGGGCGCCGGCGCGCTCGGTCTCCTCCAGGAAGATCAGGTGCTGGGTCGGGGTGGCGCCGCGCCCGCCGGCGTCGACGGGCCAGTGCAGGCCCGCGTACCCGGCGTCGTACAGCCGCCGCTGCCAGCCCAGGTCGTAGGCGCGCCGGCCGGGCCAGTCGTCGGGCGAGGGCTTGGCGGGCAGCTCGGGCAGCACCTTGGCGAGCCATTCGCGCAGCCGGGCGCGGAAGTCCCGTTCCTCCTCGGTGTGGGAGAGGTCCATGTCAGACCAGGTCCAGGCCGAGCATGCGGATGGCGTTGCCGCGCATCAGCTTGTAGACGGTCTCCTCGTCGAGGCCCTTGACGTGGTCGAGGGCGACCTCCTTGGTGTGCGGGAAGGTCGAGTCGACGTGCGGGTAGTCGGTCTCGAAGGTGGCGTTGTCGCGGCCGACGACGTCGAGCGAGGCGATGCCGTGCTTGTCGCGGAAGAAGCAGCAGTAGATCTGCCGGTAGTAGTACGTGGACGGCGGCTCGGGGATGAGGTCGCGGACCCCGCCCCAGGCGCGGTGCTCCTGCCAGACGTCGTCGGCGCGCTCCAGGGCGTACGGGATCCAGCCCATCTGGCCCTCGCTGTAGGCGAGCTTCAGCGTCGGGAACTTGACCAGCACCCCGCTGAAGAGGAAGTCCATCATCGAGGCCATGGCGTTGTTGAAGCTCAGCGAGGCCTGGACGGCGGGCGGCGCGTCGGGGGAGGCGGCGGGCATCTGGGAGGAGGACCCGATGTGCATGTTGACGACCGTGCCGGTCTCCTGGCAGACGGCGAAGAAGGGGTCCCAGTACCCGGAGTGGATGGAGGGCAGCCCCAGGTAGGTGGGGATCTCGGAGAAGGTGACGGCCCGGACCCCGCGGGCGGCGTTGCGGCGGATCTCGGCGACGGCGAGGCCGATGTCCCAGAGGGGGATGATGCACAGCGGGATCAGCCGGCCGCCGCTGTCGCCGCACCACTCCTCGACCATCCAGTCGTTGTACGCGCGCACGCAGGCCAGCGCCACCTCCTTGTCCTTGGCCTCGGCGAAGGTCTGCCCGCAGAAGCGCGGGAAGGTCGGGAAGCAGAGGGAGGCCTCGACGTGGTTGAGGTCCATGTCGAGGAGCCGCGCCTTGGGATCCCAGCAGCCGCGGCGCATCTCCTCCCGGGTGATGCCCTCCAGGGTCATGTCGTCGCGGTCGAAGCCGACGGCGGCGATGTTGCGCTTGTACGGGAACTTCAGGTCCTCGTAGATCCACCAGTCGGTGGGCGGGCCGTCGGGGTCCATGGAGATCACGTACTTGCCGCCGGTGTACTGCAGCTCCCCGATCCCGGCGGTGAGGGCCTTGGGGCCGCGGTCGCGGTACTTCGCGGGCAGCCACACGTCGAAGAGGTGGGCGGGCTCGATCACGTGGTCGTCGACGCTGATGATCCGAGGCAGTTCCAGTGCCATGGGCGCGCGCTCCTTCTCCCCAATCTGATGCATCGTCAGAAACAAGCTAGCCCCGGCACCCCTGGACCGACAAGCATCGGAGCCCTACGCTCTGCCCTTGATCTGACTAACCGTCAGCTGGCGCCCGGCCGGCACGCCCCAGGGAGGTCCGCGATGACGACCACGGAAACGGCGGCGGGAGCGACCACGGACACGGCCACGGCCACGAACACGGCCGCGGGAACGGCCAGGGCCACGGCGGACACGGCCAGGGCCGCGGCGGACGACGCGACCGCCACCGACCTCGGCCGGTCCGCCACCCTCTGGGAGCTGATCGCCCGCCGCGCCGCCCTCACCCCCGCCGCCACCGTCCTCATCGAGGCCGCCGAGCAGCCCGCCACCGAGCAGGGGTCCGCCGAGCAGGGGTCCACCGACCGCACCCTCACCTTCGGCGCCCTCCGCGACCGCGCCGAACGCGTCGCCGCGGGCCTGTACGGCATGGGCGTACGCCCCGGCACCGTCGTCGCCTGGCAGCTCCCGACCCGCATCGAGACCGTCCTGCTGTCCGCCGCCCTCGCCCGGCTCGGCGCCGTCCAGTCCCCGGTGATCCCCTTCTACCGCGACCGCGAGGTCGGCTTCGCGCTGCGCGAGTCCAAGGCCGAGTTCTTCGCCGTACCCGGCTTCTGGCGCGGCTTCGACCACACCGCCATGGCCCACCGGCTCGGCGCCCGCGGCGTCTTCGAGGCGTACGCGAACCTCCCCGACGGCGACCCGGCCGTGCTGCCCCCGCCGCCCGCCGACGGCACCTCCGTCCGCTGGATCTACTGGACCTCCGGCACCACCTCCGACCCCAAGGGCGTCCTGCACACCGACCGCTCCCTCATCGCCGGCGGCTCCTGCCTCGCCCACGCCCTGCGCCTGACCCCGGCCGACGTCGGCTCGATGGCCTTCCCCTACGCGCACATAGCCGGGCCGGACTACACGGTGATGCTGCTGCTGTACGGCTTCCCCGCCGTCCTCTTCGAGAAGTTCGCGATGCCGGACGCGCTCGCGGGCTACCGCCGCCACGGGGTCACCGTCGCCGGCGGCTCCACCGCCTTCTACTCCATGTTCCTCGCCGAACAGCGCAAGGACCCCTCGGTGAGGCTCCTCCCGAGCCTGCGCCTGCTCGCCGGCGGCGGCGCCCCCAAGCCCCCGGAGATCTACCACGCCGTCGTGCGCGAGCTCGGCTGCCAGCTCACCCACGGCTACGGCATGACCGAAGTCCCGATGATCACCATGGGCTCCCCGGACGACACCCCGGAGAACCTCGCCACCACCGAGGGCCGCCCCCCGCAGGGCATGTCCATCCGCATCACCGCCCCCGACGGCACCCCCCTGCCCGCCGGCACCGACGGCGAGGTCCGGCTGCGCGGCGAGGCCGTCTGCCAGGGCTACCTGAACCGTCCGGAGACCGACGGGGAGACCTTCGACGCCGACGGCTACCTGATCACCGGCGACCTCGGCCACCTCACCCCCTCCGGCCACCTGGTCCTCACCGGACGCAGCAAGGACGTGATCATCCGCAAGGGCGAGAACATCTCCGCGAAGGAGGTCGAGGACCTCCTCCACCAGCTCCCCGGGGTCGCCGACGCCGCCGTCATCGGCCTGCCCGACGAGGAACGCGGCGAACGCGTCTGCGCCGTCGTCGAGCAGCCGCCCGGCGCCGCCCCCCTCACCCTGCCCCAGGTCACCGCGTACCTGCGCGCCCAGGGGCTCTCCCCGCACAAGCTGCCCGAGCAGCTGGAACTGGTCGACGCACTGCCCCGCAACGACGCCCTGCGCAAGGTCCTGAAGTACCGGCTGCGCGAGCGCTACAGCTGAGCGCGAGCCGGAATCCAGCGGGGCCTGACACCAAGGTGTCAGGCCTCTTGGTGCCGGGCCGCAAGCCTTCCCGGGCCCTCGGCGGCCGAGCAGGATGGTGATCACCGGAACGGCGGCGGGAACGAAATCCCGAAGCCGGGGCCACGGGGGCGACGACCACCCCCGGAGCCCGGACAGCCGCCTTCCGGATCCACCGCAGCAGCCATCGCCAGGGGGCACCGCCATGTCCAGAACCGCTCAGCTCACCGCGCTCCGCACCGCCGCGATCCGCAACGCCGCGGACCGCTCCATCGGGTGGGACTGAGCGGCATGCTCCTGGTCCGCCTGCCCCTGATCAGCCACACCGGGGCACCGGGTACGGAGAGCGGGGCGAGCCTCCTCCAGGACGCCCTCTGGGCCCACGCCGGCCCGCAGCACGCCCTCGAACACGTACGGGTGCGCCCCCTCCCGGAGGGGATGAGCGTGGCCCTGTTCGTCCGGGCCGAGAACGACGCCCGGGCCCACGAGAAGGCCCGCGCCCTCCTCGCGTCCGTCCTCGGGACGGGTGCGGCCCGCCACTACTCGATGGGCCCCCTGATCCCCAACTGACCCACCGCACCACCCCACACCACCCGCACCACCCCTGCACCACCCTTCCGCGCCCCCTACCGTCCGCCCGGTTCCCACGACCGCTGTTCCTGCAGGGCAGCCGTCCACCGGCACGGCACCACGGTGCGCGCCCCCGTCCTTCCGGCCTCGACCAGGCCTGCCCGCGGCACGAGCACGCGGCGCCATCACACGTACCTCCACGTCCACAGGAGCTCAGCCATGCCCAAGAACCTCAAGGCCACCGCCATCCGCGTCGCCTCCGCCTCGGCCCTCGCCGCGACCGCCGCCACCATGGTCTTCGTGTCCCCGGCCAGCGCCTCGGCGCTCACCGACGGCATCGCCGCGACGGCCCGCACCGAGAACGGCAACGGCGCCTGTGCCCACGGCGGTTACGTCGGCGGCCCGAACCAGAACAGCAGCTGCTACAACGGCCAGAGAGACCACGCCTGGTGCGCCGACTTCGCCGGCTGGGTCTGGGCCCGCAACGGGGTCACCGGCCTGTCGACGCTGAACGACCTCGCGGACAGCTTCTACGACTACGGCGTCAAGTACGGCACCCTCTCGAACACCCCGCACGTCGGCGACGCGGTCGTCTACAACCACGGCGGCGGCTACTCGGACGATCACGTGGCCATCGTCACCGGGATCTCCGGCAACACCGTCACCATCACCGGCGGCAACCAGGGCGGCTACCCCGGCCACGTCAGCACCAACAGCACCACCAACTGGCAGGTGGGCTCCTCCCCCTGGGGCCAGCGGATCAGCGGCTACATCTCCCCGGCCGGCTCCAACGCGCCGTCCTACCCGAACCCCGCCTCGCTGGCGGACGGAACCCTGGTCAAGTCGCCCAACGACCCCGCCGTGAAGGTCATGATCAAGGGCGCCGGCGTGCCCGTCGCCGGCTCCGACGTCACGCCGGACAAGTACGACCTCAGCAAGATCGTGCTGATCGACGAGTCGGCGTTCCGCTCGCTGGCGAGCGCCCCGCCGTCGGGCACGGTGGTCCACGACCAGGCCGGCGGCGCCGAGCGGTACGTGATCATCGACGGTGCGGCCCTGAAGATCGGCGCCGACGACTGGGCCGCCGCCGGCTACAACCAGCGCCCGGACATGGGCGTCCCGACCGCCTGGCTGAAGACCGCCGCGCAGCGGCAGGTCACCACGGGCCTGGTCGTCATGGACCAGACCGGCAAGGACCCGGCCCGCTACGTGATGGTGGAGGGCGCCGCCCTGCACATCACCGAGCCCGAGTGGAACGCCTACAAGTACAACGAGATGACCCTCATGGGCGTCCCCGGCGAGTGGCTGAAGGCCGCCGCGGCGAAGGCTCCGGCCAACGGCACCGTGGTCATGGACCAGGCCGGCGGCCCGGCCCGCTACGTGGTGGTCAACGGCACCGCCATCCACATCTCGGGGGCGGAGTGGACCGCCAACGGCTACAACCAGCGTCCCGAGATGGGCGTCCCGACGAACTGGCTGACCACCGCGACCGCGAAGCAGCTGGCCAACGGGACCGTCGTCAAGAAGGCCGACGACCCCACCATCTACGTGATGGCCGGCGGCAAGGCCGTCTCGCTGACCTGGTCCGACTTCACCGGCCTCGGCTACGACAAGCGCCCCCTGGAGACCATCCCGGGTGAGTGGCTGGGCACGGCCGTCGCCAAGGCGGTCCCGGCGGACGGCACCATGCTCCTCGCCCAGGGCGACGCCACCGTCTGGCAGGTCACCGGCGGCAAGAAGCGGGCCATGACCGCCGACGAGTTCGGCCCCGGCAAGCTCAGCTTCAACGACGTCGTCAGCGTCCCGGCCGCCCTCATCACCGGCCTGCCGACCGCCACGCCGACCACCCCGCCGGCCGTCTGACGGTCCCTCGGCACCGCCTGAGCAGCACCGCCTGAGCACCATCCCCGAGCCGCCCGGCCCCCGCCGGCCGGGCGGCCGGGGCCCTCGCCTCCCCGCCGGCCCGTCGCCCCGCCGCCGCCCCAGACCTTCCGAGGACACCGTCATGCGCTCCGCCGCCCGCAAGAAGTCCGTACTCCTCACCACCGCCACCGCCCTCCTCGCCATCGCCGCCCCGCTCGCCACGAGCACCAGCGCCTCGGCCGCCTCGGTCGCCACCTGGGACAAGGTGGCGCACTGCGAGAGCACCGACAACTGGAGCATCAACACCGGAAACGGCTACTACGGCGGCCTCCAGATACTCAAGAGCACCTGGGACGCCTTCGGCGGACGCACCTACGCCGCCTACCCGCACCAGGCCACCAAGCAGCAGCAGATCCTGATCGCGGAGAAGATCCTCGCCGGCCAGGGCGCGGGCGCCTGGGGCAGCTGCGGCTCGGCCGCCGGCCTGGCCTACGACCACGCCGACCCGTACCCGTCGGGCCCCACCTACCCGAGCCCGTCCTCGCTCGCCGACGGCACCCTCGTGAAGTCCCCGAACGGCCCCGCCGTCAAGGTCATGATCAAGGGTGCGGGCGTCCCGGTCGCCGGCTCGGACGTCACGCCTGACCACTACGACCTGTCCAAGATCGTGCTGATCGAGGACTCGGCGTTCAACGCCCTGCCCGCCTCCCCTCCCGCCGGCACGGTCGTCCACGACCAGGCGGGCGGCGCGAGCCGGTACGTGATCATCGCCGGGGCGGCCCTGCACATCGGCGCCGGCGACTGGACCGCGAACGGCTACAACGCCCTCCCGGACATGGGCGTGCCGACCGCCTGGCTGCAGGCCGCCGCCGCGAAGGCTCCGGCCAACGGCACCGTGGTCATGGACCAGTCCGGCGGCCCGGCCCGCTACGTGATGGTCAACGGCACCGCCGTGCCGATCTCGGCCGCCGAGTGGACCGCCAACGGCTACAATCAGCGTCCCGAGATGGGCGTCCCGACCAGCTGGCTGGCCGCCGCCGCCGCGAAGCAGCTGGCCAACGGCACCGTCGTCAAGAAGGCCGACGACCCCACCATCTACGTGATGGCCGGCGGCAAGGCCGTCTCGCTGACCTGGGCCGACTTCACCGGCCTCGGCTACGACAAGCGCCCCCTGGAGACCATCCCCGGCACCTGGCTCGGCACCGCCGTCGCCAAGACCGCCCCCGCCGACGGCACCATGCTCCTCGCCCAGGGCGACGCGACCGTCTGGCAGGTCACCGGCGGCAAGAAGCGGGCCATGACCGCCGACGAGTTCGGCCCCGGCAAGCTCAGCTTCAACGACGTCGTCAGCGTCCCGGCCGCCCTCATCACCGGCCTGCCGACCGCCTGACCGTCTGACCACCCCGGCAGCACCCCGCGTACGCGGCTCCGGACCACCGGAGCCGCGTACCCGCGCGTGTTGCTACAGCCGGCTCAGCGACGCCGCCGCGAAGAGCACGTCGCGGATGGCCTCCCGGTCGCCGGTCTGGCCGACCGCGGCCTCCTCCGGGGAGATGTGGCCGGCGGCCAGCTGGCAGAACTCCAGTCCGTCCAGAGCGACTTCCGCCACCGTGTGCTCCCGCGACGGTTTCGCCGCCGGGGAGTCCAGGGCGATGTCCCAGCCGCCACCGCCCGCGCCCTCGATCTCCAGGTGCAGGGTCCGGCCCGGAGCGCCCGCCGCGACCAGGCCGCGCGCCGGCGCCGCCAGCCCCGAACGACGCCGGCCCGCCAGGGCTCCGGGCAGCAGCCGGGCGGCGAGGTCGATCATCCGGTGCAGGTGCGGCCCCGAGGGCGGCTCGTACGGGTAGTCCACCGCCTCCGCGATGTCCCAGGCGTGCACCCAGCACTCGAAGGCCCGCTCCAGGAAGGCGTCCCCCAGCGGCAGCGCGAACCCGCCGTAGTCCACGGACAGTTCGGCCACGCCCCGGCCCGCGAAGGAGACCGTCCGGACCAGCGTGTGCCCCTGGGCCCGCCAGGGCTCGCGGACCTTGCGGGTGACCGGGTAGGGGGAGGAGTTCCAGAAGTGCTCGGTACGGTCGGCCGGGCCGCCCGGCGGCGCCTCGGGACCCAGCGGGTCGTCCAGCCCCAGCGCGGTCGCGATCATCCCGTCCACCGTGAGCAGGTGCCCGATCACCCCCGCGACCGTCGTGCGGTGCGAGCGCCGCCGTTCCTCCTCGAACCACTTCAGCCGCACCGGGGTGTGCCACTCCGAGTCGCCGAAGTCCCGAAGCAGCGCGTCGAGCCGCGCCGTCTCGGTGTCGTACGGGGTCGCCCACACCGGCACGGGGATGCGGGCGGGCCGCTTGCCCAGGCAGTCCTCCAGCACCCGCGAACGCAGCAGCGGCTTGAGGTCGAGGCTCTCCTCCGGATGCAGCAGGCCCACCGCGTCGCGCAGCCGCAGCGCCTCCTCGGCGCAGGGCGCGCACTCGGTGAGGTGGTCCTCGACGGCCTGGGTCTCCTCCGCGGAACAGGCGGCGAGCGCCCACGCGCCGAGCAGTGACTTCAGCACGGCGTGCGAGGGCGGTGCGGGCGGCAGCGTCTCGGGGGCGTCCAGGTCGTCACCGGCCGCGCGGGGACCCGGTATCCGTGCGCGACCGCCCGCCCGCTGCTCGTACGCGTCGTCCGGGGTGTCTTCGGAGGGTCCTGTCATCGGGGCGTTCCGTATCCGCGTGGGCCGTATCCGGGCGGGGCGGTGTCCTCCCGGGGGAGGACGTTGGCGGTCGACAGCAGCTGGAGGCCGAGCCGCAGCCTGCGCCGTGCCTCGTCCTCGCTGATCTGCAGGTCGGCGGCGGCCTGGCGGTAGTCGCGGCGTTTGAAGTACGCCAGCTCCAGGGCGGCCCGCAACGGCGCGGGCATGGAGGTGACGATGTAGTCCGCGCGGGCGGCCGCGTTGGCGCTGCGCACCTTCTGCTCCAGTTCCTCGCGCGAACCGCGGCCCAGTTCGGCCTGGCGCAGCCGGGCGACGGCCTGGCCCTGGGTGATCCGGGCGACCCAGGAGCGCATGGAGCCCTGCTTGGGGTCGTAGGCGTCCGGGTTCTCCCAGATGTAGCCGAAGACCTCGCGGGTGATCCGGTCGGCGGCCTTCTCGTCGCCGAGGACCCGGTGGGCCAGGCTGTGGACCAGCGAGGCGAAGCGGTCGTAGAGCTCCCCGAGCGCCGCGGCCTCACCGCGGGCGAGGCGCTGCTGCATGCGACGGTCCCAGCGCGGTGGAACGTCCTTCGCCATCGTGCCTCCAACCGTGTGTCGACCCGTCAAATGTAGTGGGCAACGGACGGAACGCGCCGGTTTTGCGGGAACCTCCCCCCGCACGTGCGACCGCCGTGCTAGGGCCCGCCCGGGTCAGCGCGTTGGCACACGCGTACGCGCCCCGGCGCGCTCCCCGTGCGCGGGTTCGATGCGGCCACCTCCTTGACCGCTTCGCTTAACGCGCAGGCCACGAAAGCCTTACGCTCCTGCCTGTCTTGATCTGAACCCCGACCGCAGCCCCAACGCACACGTGAAGGCGGAACGCCGAACATGGACAGCGCAGAGTACGAGCGCAAGATCGCCGCCCGATTCGCCACCTTCGACCAGGACGGGTCCGGCTATATCGACCGGGAGGACTTCAGCACGGCGGCGAAGGCCGTGCTGGCCGAATTCGGTACGGCCGCACGCTCGGAGAAGGGCCAGGCCGTCTTCAACGGCGCCGAGGCGTTCTGGCAGGGTATGGCCGGGATCGCCGACGTGAACGGCAACCAGCGCGTCTCCCGCGAGGAGTTCGTCACGGGCGCGGCGAAGCGGCTGCGGGACAACCCGGAGCGGTTCGCGGAGATCGCCCGTCCGTTCCTGCACGCCGTGATCGCCGTCGCGGACGGGGACGGCGCCGGTGCGAGCCCCGCGGCGGCGGCCCGCGTGCTGCGCGTCCTCGGCACCGAACCCGCCCTGGCCGCCCAGGTCGCGGCGGCCCTGGACGCGGACGGCGACGGCCGCATCTCGGAGGACGAGATCCTCAAGGCCTTCGCCGGCTACTGCGGCGTCGACCCCGACGCCTGAGCCCCGGGCCCCCGGCCCCGGCACCCGCCCGGCACCCGCCCGGGGCCGTCCCCCCGGGCGCTGTCCGAGCGCGCTGATAGCGTGCCGCCACCGGCCGGAACGATCACGGGAGGCGGCTCGGCATGCAGGAAGTACGAGAAGTGGCACGGCACTCGGTGGGCGGGGAGCGGACGTCCGCGGCCCTCCAGGACATCGTCCTGCGGACCCTGATGCGCCACGCCCGCCTGGAGTGCGACCCGTCCCCCGAGCGGCTGTGGAGCCTGTCCGAGGAGATCCTCGACCACGTCGCCGCCTGCACCACGGAGGGCGGACGGCTCGGCGAGGGGCCGCGCACCGCGCTGCACACCGCCGCGGAGTGCGCCATGGGCGCCCTGAGCATCGGCTGCTTCCCGGGCGGCGACCAGGAGGTCCCGCTCCCGCTGATCGGCGAGACCCTCAGCAGCGACGACCTCGACTTCCGCGGCGCCGTCACCGCCGCCCCCACCGCCCGGACCTGGCTCGACGCGTTCGAGACCAGCGTGGTCAGCGGCCTGGTGTGGGACTGGCAGAAGGTCATCGGCCTGCTGCTGCGGAACGACTACGCGCCCGCCCTCCGCGACGGGGTGCCGTACTCGCCCCACGCCTCGCACTCCGAGCCCGGGGACCTCGCCGCGATGGACGCCCTGTGCGGCTACCTCGCCGAGAGCACCGGCCACCGGCCCAGCGACTGGCCGACCGTACCCCTGTGCAAGCCGGACGCCGCCGCGCGCGCCGCGGCGGCCGCCGCCCTGGACGCCGCCGGCCCGCTGACCGCGGACCAGCGGCTGCTGCGCGTACTCCTCGACGACGACCGGGCGGCCTTCGAGAGCGCCCTCGCGGACCGGCTCGCCGCCCACCGCGCGGGCGCGGAGGCCGAGCCGGACCCCGCGCCCCGGACCCTGCTGCCGCTCGGCCCGCTGGCGCTGGCCGCCCTCGCGGTCCAGACGCACCAGTGGGAGCTCGGCGTCCGCTCCGGCTACCTGCCGCCCGAGCTGCTCGGCTTCACCGACGCGATGCGCCTGGCCGGCCGGACCCAGGTCAACGGGCTGGGCGGCTGGGTCGCCAAGTAGCGGCCCGCGGCCCGCGGCCCGGGGCTACGCGAAGACGACGGTCCGCGAGCCGTTGAGCAGGACCCGGTGCTCGCTGTGCCACTTCACGGCCCGCGCCAGCGCCTGGCACTCCACGTCCCGGCCGATGGCGACCAGCTGGTCCGGGGTGACCTCGTGGCCGACCCGCTCGACCTCCTGCTCGATGATCGGGCCCTCGTCGAGGTCGGCCGTCACGTAGTGGGCCGTGGCGCCGATCAGCTTCACACCGCGCGCGTGCGCCTGGTGGTACGGCTTCGCGCCCTTGAAGCTCGGCAGGAAGGAGTGGTGGATGTTGATGATCCGCCCGCTCAGCTCCTTGCACAGGGTGTCCGACAGCACCTGCATGTAGCGGGCGAGCACCACCAGCTCGACGTTCTGCTCGCGCACCAGCTCCAGGAGCCGCGCCTCCGCGTCCGCCTTGGTGTCCTTGGTGACCGGGATGTGCACGAAGGGGACGTCGTACGAGCCGACCAGCTCGGCGAAGTCGGTGTGGTTCGAGACCACCGCCGCGATCTCCACCGGCAGCGCGCCGATCCGGGAGCGGAACAGCAGGTCGTTCAGGCAGTGCCCGAACTTCGACACCATCAGCACGATCCGCATCCGCTCGTCGGAGCGGTGGATCTGCCAGTCCATCCGGAAGGAGTCGCCGATCGCGGCGAAGCTGGCGCGCAGCTTCTCCACCGTCACGGCGGGCTCGGCCTCGAAGTGCACCCGCATGAAGAAGAGCCCGGTCTCCCGGTCTCCGAACTGCTGACTGTCCACGATGTTGCAGCCGGTCATGAAGAGGTAGCTCGACACGGCGTGCACGATGCCCTGCTTGTCGGGGCAGGAGACGGTCAGGACGTACTGGGCCTGGGCCTCGGGCTGGGCCTGGGACTGTGGGTCTGCGCTCATGACGGCACAGCCTTTCACACCACGCGGGTCAGCGTTTTCAGCACGTCGACGGAGGTCGGCCGGTCGTCCGGGTCCTCCCCGTCAGCCGTCGACATCCGCACGTGCGCCTCGCGCGCCGCCCGGACCGCCTCGGGCCAGTCCTGGTGGCCGAGGTACGCGGAGACGTGCGCGTCGGGACCGACCTGGTGCAGGATCCGCAGCACCCGCAGCACGACGTGGTCGACCAGGGCCGCCTCCTGCGCGTCGCGGAAGATCGTGCCGACGTACTTGTCGGCGGACCAGCTGTCGAGCCAGGTGTCCTCGACGAGCCGGTACACGGCGTCGGTGACGTCGCCGTACCCTTCGGCGCCCGCGACCCAGACCTCCTCCTGGAACAGCGGGTCGGAAAGCATGTGCAGCGCGGAGCGCACGTTGCTGCGCCAGCGCCACCACGGCATGTCGTTGAGGGGCATGCCGCCCATGGTGGAGGAGCGGCCGCCGCGGCGGGAAGAGTTCTTCGAACCTTGGGCGAATGTCACGCTTTCGATCGTACGTTCCCGAGTAGTGCGATCTTGAAGCACCTGCGCGTGACCGCGCCCCTGCAATTCACCTCGACGTCACCCTTTGTTGTGTCCATCTCATCGCCGAGTTACCCACGGGGCGGAAGGGTCGGTGGACATGACCAATCACCGACGCGCAACTCCCCTCTCCCGTCTGCTCATTGCCACGGTGACGGGCGCGTGTCTCACCACCGCGTGCGGGGTGGTCCCCGGTGGCTCGGGGGGCTCCGGGGACTCCCTCACGGTCATGACCTTCGCTCCCATCGGAACCAAAGCGACCAATATGGCCGGTATGCCGGGCATGGCAAAGGCCTACGAACGGTGGGTGAACGCCAACGGCGGCATAAAGGGCCGCAAGCTGCGCGTGATCACCTGCAACGAGAAGAACACCGCCACCGGCGCCGCCGACTGCGCCCGCAAGGCCATCACCGAGAAGGCCGTCGCCGTCGTCGGCTCCTACAGCCAGCACGGCCGCGCCTTCATGGCCCCGCTGGAGGCCGAGGGCATCCCGTTCATCGGCGGCTACGGGGTCTCCGCCGAGGAGTTCCAGAGCACCCTGTCCTTCCCGGTCAACGGCGGCCAGCCCGCGCTGCTCGCCGGGGCCGGCCACCAGCTCGGCAAGGCCTGCTCCCAGGTCTCCCTGGTCCGCCCCGACACCCTCGCCGGCGACACCATGCCGGTCCTGCTGAACGCGGGGCTCAAGGCCAACGGCATGCCCGAGGCCGACGACATCCGGGCAGCCGAGGACTCCGCCGACTTCAAGCCGCAGGCCCGCGAGGCCCTGACCGGCACCCCGTCGACCCCGGCCGCCACGCCCGCCGCACCCGCCACGACCCCGGCCACGCCCTCCGCCCCCTCCACGTCCACGTCCGCATCCCCCTCCCCGTCCCCGTCCAAGGACCCCAAGCCCGCGAAGGCCCCGGCCGCCGACACCGCCAAGGACAAGAGCTGCGTGACGGCCGTCCTCGGCGAGCGCACCGAGATCTTCTTCGACGCCTTCCGCCGCGTCGACACCCAGCACAAGACGCAGATCTCCTCCGTCCTCGGCAGCATCAGCCAGGCCCTGGTGGACCGCACCGGCGGCAAGGAGAGCCCTTTCGAGGGCGCCTACGTCACCAGCTGGTACCCCGTCGCCACCGACCCCCTGTGGGCGCCGATGCGCAAGGTCATCTCCGAGCAGGCCTTCGGCGACGACACCGTGGACCCCGACGACAGCGGCGCCCAGACCACCTGGATCGCGTACAGCGTCCTCAACCAGATCGTCCAGCGGTTCAAGAGCAACGAGGACATCACCGCCCGCAAGCTCACCCGGGCCCTCAACCAGTCCCCGGGCGTCCAGACCGGCAACCTCACCCCCGAGCTGAGCTGGCGCTACCAGGACATGCGCGCCGTCGCCGGGTTCCCGCGCCTGGTCAACGGCCGGGTCAGCTTCCAGACCGTCCAGGCCGGCCGCCTGGTCGCCCAGCTCGGCGAGCAGAACCTCGACATGACCCCGACCCTGGAACAGGCCCCCCGCTCGGCCTGACCCGGGCGGGGCGGCCGTCCGTCCGTCACAGCTGGGACTTGTCCCGCTTGGTGAGGCCGTACTTGGCGGCGATCGTGTTCCACATGGTCGCCGCCGACTCCTTGGACCGGGTGGCCTCGGCGCTGGACTTGTTGCCGTCCTGCGCGTTGTCCGTCACCTTGGCCTTGCCGTCCTTGTCGCCCTTGGCGTCCTTGTCGTCCTTGCCGTTGCCGCAGCCGCCCTTGTCGCGGGCGACCTCGTCCGCCCAGTCCGCGTAGCTGTTGTCGGCGTCCGCCGAGGCCTTCCACGCCTTGGTCAGGCTCGCCGAGAGACGGGCGTGGTTCGGGAGCAGATCGATCTTGAGCTCCTGGAGCCGGGTGACCAGCCCCTCGCGCTGCTGGGCTGCCTCGCGCAGGTCCTGGGCCGCCTGCGTCAGGTTCCGGCAGTCCTTGATGTCGTCCACGGCCTTGATCACCGTGGTCCGGCTGTCGCTGGCGTCTTCCAGCAGCTTGTCGAGCTGGACGGCCTGCGGACGCGCCGGGTCGACCGCCCCCTCGCCCGGAGCCGCGCCCGAGTTCGCGGAGCCGCTGGCGGCGGGGGCCACCGCGCCCGGGTCGGTGTTCTGCGCCTTGCCGTCGCTGAGCAGGGCACCCACCCCGAGCCCGGCGACGACCAGCCCGAAGACCGCCGCCGCGATGACGGCCGGCGGGATCCGCCGCGCGGGCGCGGGCGGCGGGGGCGGCGGCGCGTACTGCTGCTGCGGCGGCCCGGGCCGCTGGGGCGGGGCGGGCGGCGGGGTCCGGCGCGGCCCCGGGTCCTGGACCGGCGGCAGCTGCTGGGTGTGCCCGGCGGCGGCATCGGCGTCGCCGTCGGCCCGGAACAGCGCGTCGAACGCCTCGGCGGGGGCCGCGGGGGCCGCTGCGGCGGGGACGGGCGGGATGTACTGCGTCGCCTGCTCGTGCGGCGCCCCCGGACCCGCCGGCACCGGCGGGATGTACTGCGTCGCCGCTTCGTCGGCGGCGGCGGCCGGGACCTGGGCGATGTGCTGCGTGGCCTGCTCGTGCAGCCCGGCGGCCGGCACCGGCGGGATGTACTGCGTCGCCGCGTCACCGGCGCCCGCCGCCGGGACGGGCGGCATGTACTGGGTCGCCTGCTCGTGCGGCGCGGCCGGGACGGGCGGGATGTACTGGGTCGCCTGCTCGTGCGGCGCCCCCGGACCCGCCTGCACGGGCGGGATGTACTGCGTGGCCTGCTCGTGCTCGGTGCCCGGACCGGCCGGAACCGGGGCGATGTACTGGGTCGCCTGCTCGTGCGGAGCCGCCTGCACGGGCGGGATGTACTGGGTCGCCTGCTCGTGCTCGGTGCCCGGACCGGCCGGAACCGGGGCGATGTACTGGGTCGCCTGGCCATGCGGAGCGCTCGGCAGCGGCGGGTAGCCGTAGCCGTGCGGGTCCCCCGGCCCCTCGAAACCCGGGCCGGCGACGTGGCCGGCCGGCGGCGGATAGCCGTACGCGGGCTGCCCCGGCTGCGGCGGCGGCTCGTACGCGGACTCGTACGGCCCGGAGTACTGCTGCTGCGCGGCCGGCGCCGCCTGCGGGTCCTGCGCGGCCGGGTACCCGTACGCGGGCGGCGTTCCCCATGCCTCGCCGGGCTGCGGCCCCGGCTGCTGCGGGTAGCCGGGAGCCGGCACCGGCTGCGCCTGATGCGGCGTCCCGGGCTGGGGGACGCCCCCTTGTCCGTTCTCCGTCACCGGGACTCCTTCTGCCTTCTCCGACCGGTCCGAACCCACGGAACCGTCGAGTCACGCTACCCGGTGACGCCGTGATCACGTCAGGCCGCCTGGACCTCCAGCCTCGCCCCGAACTCCCGGACGGCCGGTTCCTCCCGGTACGGCTCCAGCCTCGCGCGGAAGTCGTCCAGGTACTCCGCACCCCGGCGCGAGCGCAGCGAGCCCAGCAGTTCGGCGGCCTTCGTCGCCGTCTGGCAGGCCTGCTCCACCTCCCGCTGCTGCACCTGCGAGGCCGCCAGCAGCAGCAGCCCGATCGCCCGCCGGCGGGCCTTCGTCGCGGGCAGGTTGCGCAGGGCCTCCTCGGCCCGCCGGCCCGCCGCGTCGGCCTGGCCGAGGTCCCGGTGGCAGTGCGCCAGCTCGTCCGCCAGGTAGGCCTGGTCGAAGTGGCGGATCCACACCGGGTCGTCGCCGGACTCCGGCTCGGCCCGCTCCAGCGCCGTCACCGCCCGCCCCGACAGCACCGACGCGGCCCGGGCGTCGCCCAGCAGCGCGTGCCCGCGCGCCTCGGCGGCGTAGAACATCGCCTCCACCCGCGGCGTGACCTGCCCCCGCGTGCCCTCCTGCGCGGCCCGCGCCAGCTGCGCGATCTCCCGCGGGTTGCCCAGCTCGGCGGCGAGGTGGCTCATCGACGCCGCCAGCACGTAGCCCCCGTACGCGCGGTCGCCCGCCGCCTGCGCCATCCGCAGGGCCTGGATGTAGTAGCGCTGGGCCAGACCCGGCTGTCCGGTGTCCACCGCCATGTAGCCGGCCAGCTCCGTGAGCCGGGCCACCGCCGCGAACAGGGCCCGCCCGACCGGCTCCCGGTACGAGCCCGCGATCAGCCCCGAGACCACGGAGTTGAGGTAGTGCACCACCACCGGCCGCACGTGCCCGCTGCCGAAGCGGTGGTCGAGTTCGGTCAGCGCCTCGGTGGTCGCCCGTACCGCCTCCACGTCCGGCATCCCCACCCGCGCCCCGCCGCTGCGCGCCACCTGCGGGTCGGCGCCGGTGATCAGCCAGTCGCGGCTCGGCTCGACCAGGGCGGAGGCCGCCACGCTCGACCCGGAGAGGAAGTCGCGGCGCCCCACGTCGCTGCGCCACAGCTCGCAGACCTGCTCGATGGCGCCGATGACGGTCGGGGAGAACTGCAGGCCGACCCCGGAGGCGAGGTTCTTCCCGTTGGCCATGCCGATCTCGTCGATGGTGACGGTCCTGCCCAGCTTGCGGCCGAGGGCCTCGGCGATGATGCCGGGGGCCCGGCCGCGCGGCTGCTGGCCGCGCAGCCAGCGGGCGACCGAGGTCTTGTCGTAGCGGAGATCGAGGCCGTGCTCGGCCCCGCACATGTTGACGCGCCGTGCGAGCCCGGCGTTGGAGCACCCGGCTTCCTGGATGAGCGCCTGCAGTCGTTCGTTCGGCTGGCGCGCTACGAGAGGCCTGGCTGCCATGAAAACCCCCTGAGGCCGCGGGTGATCGTTCGAATGATCACTTCCCGCCTGAAGTGCCGAGAATCTTCCCCTCTGCGACGTGTCGTTACCCAGCGACCGCGCCCCGGCCTCCCACGCGCCCCCGCACGTGCACCCGTGCGCCCCGTATGCAGGATCGATGCAGCGCCCACCGGCTGGTTTACGCCCGTAACCCGCCGTGCCCCGGAGAGTTGTGAGGAGCGTGGAAGAGACCATCACAGTCACGGAGACCGCCCCCATCCCCCAGCAGCGCGGCGACCAGCTGCTGGACCATGCCGTGCGGTACGTGGAAGAACGCCACTGGGACGTCTTCGCCGGCACGTGGCTGGAGCCCGGCGACGGCCGGGAGGTGTGCTCCTGCGGGGTGGCCGACTGCCCGGCGCCCGGCGCCCACCCCGCGGTCAAGGACTGGCAGTCGCTGGCCTCGGGCAGCGCGGTGGGCGTGCGGCGGATCTGGGGCAAGCACCCCGGCGCCTCCATCCTGATGCCGACGGGCCGCACCTTCGACGCGCTCGACGTACCGGACTCCGCCGGGTTCCTGGCACTGGCCCGGCTGGAACGCCACGAGCGGACCCTGGGCCCGGTCGCGCTGACCCCCGACCACCGGATGCTGTTCTTCGTCCTCCCGGGCGCCGGCGCCAAGGTGGCGGACCTGGTGCGCAAGCTGGGCTGGCTGCCGCACGCCATCGACCTGGTCACGCGCGGCGAGGGCCAGTACGTGGCCGCGCCGCCGACCCGCTTCGGCGGCAAGGGCCCGGTGCAGTGGGCCCGCAAGCCCACCCCGGCGAACCGGTGGCTGCCCGACACCGAGGAGCTGATCGACGCCATCGCGTACGCCTGCGGCAGCGAGGCCGCCGCGGCCCGGGGCCGCCGCAAGGGATGACTCCCTCCGCCTCCTCCTGACATACGCGTCCCTGAGATACTCGTCCCTGGCATACGCGCCCCTGACATACGTGTCCGCGAGTTCATGACATTCGTAACTTCTGGCGCCTGTCCCCTCCTCCTATCGTGAGGAAAGTACGACCACGGGGAACAGAACGAGAGGCAGGCGCATGCCGGACCAGGGTTATGCGGCGGACGGTACGGACGGCGGGACGGGCGGTGGCGCGCGATCCGCGCAGCCCGCGGCCGCCGTGCGGGTGGAGGGGCTGTGGAAGCGCTTCGGCGAGCAGGTGGCCGTCGCGGGCATCGACCTGGAGCTGCCGGCCGGCCGCTTCATCGGCCTCGTCGGCCCGAACGGCGCCGGCAAGACGACCACGCTGTCCATGGTGACCGGGCTGCTGCGCCCGGACATGGGCCGGGTGGTCGTCGCCGGGCACGACGTGTGGGCCGACCCGGTCGAGGTCAAGAGCCGCATCGGCGTCCTGCCCGAGGGCCTGCGCATGTTCGAGCGCCTCTCCGGCCGTGAACTCCTCGGCTACATGGGCCGGTTGCGCGGACTGCCGGGCGAGGAGACCGACAAGCGGGCCACGCAGCTGCTGGACGTCCTCGACCTCGCGGGCTCGCAGCACAAGCTGGTCGTCGACTACTCGACGGGCATGCGCAAGAAGATCGGCCTCGCCGCCGCGCTGCTGCACAACCCCGAAGTCCTGTTCCTGGACGAGCCGTTCGAGGGCGTGGACCCGGTGTCGGCACAGACCATCCGCGGGGTGCTGGAACGTTACACCGCGTCCGGTGCGACCGTCGTCTTCTCCTCCCACGTGATGGAGCTCGTCGAATCGCTCTGCGACTGGGTGGCCGTCATGGCGGGCGGGCAGATCCGCGCCGCCGGCCCGCTGGCCGACGTACGGGGCTCCGCGCCCTCCCTCCAGGAAGCCTTCCTCGAACTCGTCGGCGCCCGCGACCACGCCGCCGGCGACTCCCTCGACTGGCTCGGCGGCGCACGATGAGCACCGCCGCCGCGGCCTCCGGGCCCTCCGTCACCTCGCTGTTCGTCCGCCTGAAGCTCTCCCTGATGCGCAACGGCCTCAAGGGCTCGTCCAAGCGCAAGGCCGTGTGGATCGTCAGCCTGGTGATCTCGCTGCTGTTCTCCCTCTTCGTCACGCTGTGCCTGGCCATGCTGCACGGCCACGTCCACGCCGGGACCGTCGTCGTCCTGCTGTCCGCGATCCTCGCGCTCGGCTGGACCGTCATGCCGCTGTTCTTCCCGAGCGGCGACGAGACCCTCGACCCGAGCCGGCTGGTGATGCTGCCGCTGCGCCCGCGTCCGCTCGTACGGGCCCTGCTGGCCTCCTCGCTCGTCGGCACCGGCCCGCTGTTCACGCTCTGCATCGCCGCCGGCTCGGTGGCCGCGGTCGCCCACGGCGCGGCGGGCATCACCGCCGCCGTGATCGGCGCCCCGCTCCTGCTGCTGGGCTGCGTCGCCCTGGCCCGCGCCGTGGCCACCGCCAACGTCCGGCTGCTGTCCAGCCGCAAGGGACGCGACCTCGCGGTGCTCAGCGGCCTGCTGATCGCGATCGGCGCCCAGCTCGTCAACTTCGCCAGCCAGAGCCTGTTCAAGCAGGGCGGCCTGACCGCACTGGAGCCGGTCGAGGCCGTCGTGCGCTGGCTGCCTCCGGCGACGGCCGTCGGCATGGTGGACTCCGCGAGCCGCGGCTCTTACGGCGTGGCCGCCGCCCAGCTCGCCCTGACCCTGGCGGCCCTCGCGGCCCTGCTGTGGTTCTGGGAGCGCAGCCTGACCAGCCTGATGGTCACCCCGGACGGCTCCACCCTCGCCGCCGCGAAGCCCGAGAAGGACCGCGGCGCGGCCCGCGGCTTCTGGTCCCTCCTGCCGGGCGGGCGCACCGGCGCGGTCATGCAGCGCACGCTGCGCTACGCCGTCCGCGACCCGAAGACGAAGTCGGCCTGGGTGTCCTCGCTGGCGGTCGGCGCGATCGTCCCCGTCTTCAACGCCCTGCAGGGCACCGGCTCGGTCTACCTGGCCTGCTTCGGCGCGGGGATGCTCGGCGTCCAGATGTACAACCAGTTCGGGCAGGACACCTCCGCCTTCTGGATGGTCGCCCAGACCATCTCCTCGCCGCGCGACGCCTTCGGGGAACTGCGCGCCCGTGCCGGTGCGCTGGCGCTGGTCACCGTCCCTTACACGGTCCTCGTCACGGTGGCCACCGCCGCCCTGGTGGGCAACTGGTCGGGCTTCCCGGCCGCCCTGGGCCTGGGGCTGGCCCTGCTGGGCTCGATGCTGTGCACGGGCGCGCTGGCCTCGGCGCACTTCGCGTACTCCATCCCGACGGAGGGCGCGTTCAAGAACGTCGCCCCGGGACAGGGCGGCCTGGCCTGGCTGGGCATCGTCGGCGGCATGGTCTCGTCCGCGGTGATCTGCTCCCCGGTGATCGGCCTGACGGTGTACATCAGCCTGACCGACGACCCCGGCGCCCTCGGCCTGCTCGCCCTCCCGATCGGCATCGCCTGGGGCCTCCTGGCCACCTGGGCGGGCCTGCGCCTGGCGGCCCCGGCGGTCTTCCGCAAACTCCCGGAGATCCTGACGGCGGTCAGCAAGGGCTGACCCCACCCCTGCACCACCCCGAGGGGGGCGACGGGCCGGCGCCCGCCGCCCCCCTCGGTCGTGCCACCGGACCACAACCCGACGTGAGCGCGCGAGGCGGGCACCTGTCGCACTCGCCCCCGCAGACCTATCGTGGGAGTGAAGGGTCGCTCCACGAGACGTGGGAGCGCCGGTGCGACCGCCGGCCCCGGCCGGGTCGTCGGCCGCCGGGCGGGCTCGACCTCCGTCGGCCCCCGCACGAGCCAGTGGCTCACCCCTCGGCATCGGACGCGTCCATGCCCATCAGCCCGATCAGACCTCTAGCCCCGGGGCGCATCCGCACGCCCGTACGCGCCACGGCGGCACAAGGCGCCCTGCTGTGCTTCCTGTTCTGCACGGGCACGCTACCGGTGCTGGCCATCCCCCTGACCCTGGGCGGGCTGATCGTCCTGCACACCGCCGCGGACGCCGTGATCGTCCCGCTCTGGAGCGCGGCACTCCTGCTGCTGTGGCGGAGCACGCCCGTGGCGCGGGCGGCCCGCTCCGGCTTCGTCAGCGGGCTGATCGCGGTCACCGCGTACGACATGCTGCGACTGCCGGTCATCCACCTGGGAGGCTGGCCCGACTTCATCCCGAGGCTCGGCCAGTGGATCACCGCCTCCGACAGGCCGAACGCCGCGGTCGGCTACGCCTGGCGCTACATCGGCGACGGCGGCGGCATCGGCATGGCCTTCGCCCTGTTCTGCCTGGTGGGCGGCATCCGGCGCCGACTGGTGGCGTGCGGGCTCGCGTACGGCGTCTTCGTGTGGTCGGGCCTCATCTCCACCCTCCTGCTCGTACCGCACGGCCAACAGCTGCTGTTCCGCCTCACCCCGGCCACCCTGGCCGTCAGCCTGGCCGGCCACCTGATCTACGGCAGCACCCTGGGCTGGTGCCTCAACCGCCTCGACACCCACCACCACGTCCTGGCCGACCCGCCCTTGCACCTGCGCCTGCGCCTGCGCCTGCCCGTACCCCACCACTGACGCGGCGCCGCTGTACGGCCGCGCATGCTCACCATCCAGCCGTAGAACAGCCCCGTTCACGCGGTGGCGAGAACCGCCTGGATGAAGGCATTTGGCGGCAGGTAATTGTGTGCCTCGACGTAGTGAGCGATCAGTTCAGGGGCGGCGTAGGCGACGTCTCCACCCATCACCCATATCTCGGCGCTTCCCTGCGGGTGACTGACGCGACTGCCGAACACCCGCGAAGCACAGAACGGGCAGGAGTGGAAGCCGCGAGTCTGCCGAGCTCGGTGCGTACTGCTCATGCGGCTCAGCGCCGCAGCCAGCGCGGAGGGAGGGTCGCCTTGCTCGTAAGGCCGCCCGCGTCCAAGCCAGCCCACGTTGACCAAGGGGACACCTCGCCAAAGGCCCGTCGCATCCCTTGCCCAGTTGCCCCTGTCATACGTGTACGGCGTCAAGTCCGCCGACTTCGACCGGCGGCGGCACAAATTCACCTTCGGCCGGGGGCCGGGCGTGGTTCCCTTTCTGTGGTGATCCGCCTGACGGGGAGGGCGGCACGAGGGGCGGGGAGCGAAACCATGGCCGGACCCGGCGTACAGGCCGAGGAGCTCCTGGTGATCGTGCGCGGCCTGGTCTCCGAAGTTCCGCACCAGCGGGCGCTGAGCGCCGATCAGGTGACGGACTGGGTGGGGAGCTACTCGGAGGCCGACGGGCGGGTCCTGGCCGGCGTCCTGGCCGTCGCGGCCTGCTCCGAGTCCGACGCCACCGCGCTGGAGGCCCAGCTCAACGCCATCATCCAGCTGGGCTCCCTCGCGGAAGAGGGCTCGGTGTCGCACCTGAAGGGGCTCGAAGGGCGTCCGCTCCCCGGAATCCTGTCCGAGTACGTCCACGACATCCTGCACGAGTGACCGCGCACGTCTGGAGTTTCCAGTGACCACACCTACGAGCTCCGACCCGGAAGGGCTCGCCACTGATCGCGTTCTGCGAGCCGAGGCGATATTGAACAGCTACGCGCCGCTCCTCGGGGCAATCTGCCCGGACGAGCGGCACCCCCGGTTCGGGCACTTCCAGGTGGCCCGCCTGGTCTGGTGGTTCGCCGAGCCTCACGACGAGTTCATCCCCCTGTTCGAAGCCGCCGCGCGAGACGCCCCTCGCCTCGTCGGCTGGGAGTGCAGGGTCGGGAAGATCTGGGACATCTCGCCCGCCCGACTCCTCGAGGAGTGGCGGGGCAACGGGAAGAACATGCAGAAGGCGAAGCTCGCGGTGATACAGGATCAGGAATTCTGTCTGGCCGCGTCCCAGGACCTGGACCTGATCCTGCAGATGCTCGCGGCGTCCGCCCCGGACCCCGGACGGCCCGAAGGGACTACTGCCTGATGTCGGCCGGCGAGGACGGGCTTCTCGGGCTCATCCGCGGCAGCGGGCTCGTGGTGGAGGCGGTCCGGGGTGATGTGCCCGGGCTGTCCGTGGACGCGGCCTGGCGGGCCGTGGCCGGGTTCGGGGTGGAGCCTGTGGCGGTCTTCCCCCTGGAGGCGGACCGCGCCGGGGTGCACCGGCTGTGGCTGGAGCATGCCCGGCAGGCGGATGTCGTCGATGACGAGGGGGTCTTCCTCGTCACGGCGGTCGTGACCGGTAGCGCGGAAGTCGGGTGGGTGCGCGTGCGTCTGACCGGCGGTGCCGACGTCTCCCGTCTCGTCGACGACCAAGGGCGGATCGAGTTCATCGCCCGGTCCCGGTCCGGGCACCGGATCTGCGGGATCACCGCCGAGGAGTACGGCCACTGGGTCGTCAGTCTGGATGTGCCGCCGTAACCCCGGTGTCAGTGGGGGCCGTTAGCTTCGGGGTATGTCGATCACCGCACAACTGCGCGACTCGGTACGGCTGCCGGGTGGGGATTCGCTGGTCAACGGCTTCGCCTTCGAGGGGCGGTACGGCGGGGCCCGGCGGGCTCTGCTCCGGGGTGGGGGCCGGCTGGAGGTCTGGGACCTGGACCGGTTGTTCGCCGGGGAGCGGGAGCCCGTCGCCGTGTTCGGGGTGCCCTGGGCGGGGTGGGAGCACGGGGTGCATTCCGTGAGTCCCGACGGGGCGTTCGCCGTGTTCTCCGGGCAGCGGACCGTGCGGGCCCTCGGGGTGGGCGGCGAGGTGCTGTGGGAGTACCGGCACGGCTGCTGGGGGCCCGAGCTGGGGCATCCGCACTCGGGGGACGAGCAGGAGGTGTGCCGGGGGCTGGAGCACGGGTCGTGCCGGGTTTCGGACGACGGGCGGCTCGTGTGGGCGCATGTCACGGGGGATGACGCCGAGTACTGGGTGGTGCTGGACGCTGGCGACGGGCGGGAGTTGGCGCGGCTGCCGCTGGACAGTGCCGCCGCCGGGTCACACCACCTCTCGCACCCGGACGGGATCCACATGGGGCTGTCCATCGGCATGGGCCAGGACGGCATCCTGCTGCACTGGGCCCGGTGGGACGGCGAGCGGCTCACCGCCTGGGACCTCAACGAGACCATGGACCGGATCCTGGCGGACGTCCACCCCGGCCACCGGGGCTACCTCACCGTCGAGCACTACGGCGCGGACCTGCGCCTGCACGCCCTGGACGGCGACACCCTCGCCACCGCCGTACCGGAGCAGTACTGGGACTACGGCTGCGGCTTCGTCGACGCCGACACCGTCATCGCCTCGACGGGCGACGCCGCCGAGGACCCGGACCAGGGCGGCCACTGGCTGCTGGACGGCCGCTCGCTCAAGATCCGCGGGCAGGTCACCTACCCCGACGGGCCGGTCACCGGATACGTACGCCCCCTCGGCGACGGCACCTGGCTCACCTACGACGGCAAGACCGGCACCCTCAATCGCTGGAGCGCGGACACCGCCTAGCTAGCTGTATTGATCACGAGCGTTGTTGACAGTCGGCGGGTCTTGAACATGGCGAAGACCTCCGGTGTGGTGGGAGCTGTCTAGGAACTCACCGCACGGA
>NZ_JBNNPF010000044.1:0-14688 GCF_050275515.1 Streptomyces sp. NPDC004126
GGGCTGGAATTTCGCTGCGCGAAATCCAGCCCGCGCGGCGATTGAGCGCACCGGGCGCGGAGCGCACGGAACGGGTCCGGGCGGAGCCCGGGGAACGGGCGAAGGGCGGGTAGGGGACCTGCGCCGCAGGCAACCCCGCGCACGGCGGCCCGCACGTACCCCGGCCACCGGCACGGGCACGGCAATGCCCCCGGGCTCGGGCGGAGCCAGGGGGCATCGGAGCCGGTGCTACAGCGCCACGCCCAGCAGCGCGTCCACCGTGCGGGAGACCAGGCCCGGGGCCGACTCGTCGTCGCCGTCGGAGGCGTTCTGGGCGTCCACCCACGCGTCCACGGCCGCCAGCGCCGCCGGCGCGTTCAGGTCGTCGGCCAGGGCCGCGCGGACCTCCTCCACCAGCGCCTCGGCCGGCAGGCCGTCCGGCCGGGACACGGCCGCGCGCCAGCGCGCCAGGCGGTCCTGCGCCTGCGCGAGGACGTCGTCGGTCCACTCCCAGTCCGCGCGGTAGTGGTGCGCGAGCAGGGCCAGGCGGATGGCCGCCGGGTCCACCCCGGCCCGCCGCAGGGCGGAGACGAAGACCAGGTTGCCCTTGGACTTCGACATCTTCTCGCCGTGCAGCGCGACCATGCCCGCGTGGACGTACGCCTTGGCCATCGGGAACTCGCCCGTCAGGGCCTGCGCGTGCGAGGCGCCCATCTCGTGGTGCGGGAACGCCAGGTCGGAGCCGCCGCCCTGGATGTCGAAGCCCATGCCCAGGTGCTCCAGGGCGATGGCCACGCACTCGATGTGCCAGCCCGGCCGGCCGCGGCCCAGGGAGCCGCCGTCCCAGCTCGGCTCGCCCTCGCGGGCGGCCATCCACAGCATCGGGTCGAGCGGGTTCTTCTTGCCCGGGCGCTCCGGGTCGCCGCCGCGCTCGGCGGACAGGGCCCGCATCGCCGCGGCGTCGAGGTGGGAGACCCCGCCGAAGTTCGGGTCGGCCTCCACCGAGAAGTAGACGTCGCCCTCCAGCTCGTACGCGGCGCCCGCGTCCCGCAGCCGTTCCACCAGCGGCACGATGCCCGGTATGGCCTCGACGGCGCCGATGTAGTGCTGCGGCGGCAGCATGCGCAGGGCGGTCATGTCCTCGCGGAAGAGGGCCGTCTCGCGTTCGGCGAGCTCGGTCCAGTCGTGCCCGTCGCGCAGCGCCCGCTCCAGCAGCGGATCGTCCACGTCCGTGACGTTCTGGACGTAGTGGACCTGCCGCTTGTTGTCGAGCCACACGCGCTGCACGAGGTCGAACGCGTTGTAGGTCGCCGCGTGACCGATGTGGGTCGCGTCGTACGGGGTGATCCCGCAGACGTAGAGGCGGGCGACGGGACCGGGGTCGAGGGTGATCGTCCCCTGGGTCGCGGTGTCGTGGATCTGGAGGTCGCGGCCCTTGCCGGGCAGGGCGGGGACCTCAGAAGCGGGCCAGGCATGCATGGTTCGAGCCTAACCGGACGAGTGTTCCGGAAACGAATGGGACCAGCACTGTTGGCTTGATCGGCACTCTTGCGGTCTGGCCGGATCTATGCGTCCGCGATCATCCGCAGACGTCCCTGCTCAGACGGGCGGCCAGGGGATCGAGGGCCACTGACCGGACGGCTGCGGATGCCTCCCGTCCCGCAGCAACTGCGCCACACGGGCCCGTACGGCGGCCAGCTCGACGGGAGTGATCAGTTCACCCAGCCGGGTGGCGAGCGGGGCCCCCTCCGCCAGCTGCTCCTCCAGCGACCCCAGGACCTCGCGCGCCTCCTCCGTCAGCGGCTCCCCGGCCCAGCCCCACAGGAGGGTGCGCAGCTTGTCCTCCGTGTGGAAGGTCACTCCGTGGTCGATCCCGTAGAGCCGGCCGTCCGGCGCGGGCAGCAGGTGGCCGCCCTTGCGGTCGCCGTTGTTGATCACGGCGTCCAGTACGGCGAGGCGGCGCAGCCTGGGGTCGTCGGCGTGCACGAGGAGGGCGGTGCGGCCCTCCCCGACCTCGGCGAAGGCGACCGGCTTCCAGCCCTCCCCCGCCTCCTCGCCCTCGACCAGGGCCAGCAGCCCGGACTCCGGCTGTTCTCCGGCGTCGATCCAGTGCTGGACCATGCCCTCTCCGTACGGGCCGTCGCGCAGCACGGTGGTGGGCACCAGCCCCCACCCGGTGGCCTCGGAGACCAGGTAGGCGGCGCGCTCGCGCTGCGCGAGGTTCCCGTCGGGGAAGTCCCACAGGGGCCGCTCGCCCTTGACGGGCTTGTAGACGCACTCCGCGCTGCGCCCCTCGTGGGCGACGGTGCACAGCAGGACCGCGTTGGAGGCCTCGGCGATGCGGCCGCGGACGGTGAGCTCACCGCGGGTGAGCAGCTCCTCTATCGGGGTCACCTCGCTCACGCCTGGCGCCGGTACCCGTTCTGGCGGGGGCAGACGTGCCCCTCGGGGTCGAGGGGCAGGCTGCACAGCGGGCACGGCGGCCGGCCCGCGTTGACCACGTCGAGGGCCCGCTTGGCGAAGGCCCGGGCCTGGGCGCCGGAGAGGCGGACCCGCAGCATCGGCGGGCCGTTCTCCTCGTCCTGGAGCAGTCGCTCCTCGGCCTCGGCGAGGTCCTCCTCGGATTCCGCGTCGAGTTCGACGAGCGCCTGCGCCTCGACGATCATCCGCTGTTCCTCGCCGTCCCAGGCGAGGGCCATGGTGCCGACGCGGAACTCCTCCTCGACGGGGACGTCCAGGGGTGCGGTGTCGGCGGCCTCGGCGGAGGCGACGGCCGGGACGGGGGCGTTGCCGCCGGTGCGCCGTACGACCTCGTCGAGCAGCTCGTCCATCCGCTCGGCCAGCGCCGCGACCTGGGTCTTCTCCAGGGACACGCTGGTGACGCGGGGACCCGCGGAGGCCTGGAGGAAGAAGGTGCGGCGTCCAGGCAGACCGACCGTGCCGGCCACGAAGCGGTCCGGGGGGTCGTAAAGGAACACCTGACGGGGCACGTCCAGTCTCCAAGTCTGAGGCAGGGGCAGGGCTGCTCGTGTGCTGTTGGCCCTGCCACCCTACTGCGCCGTTCGATCAGGCCGCGCCCGCGCCGCCCCCCACGACGGCGTTGCCGCCGCCCTCGGTCTCGGAGTCGGCGGAGGCGACCGGGCGCGGGATCAGCGGGGCGAGGTCACCGGTGTCGCCGAGGCGGAGCAGGAAGGGCCGGGTGGGGGTGTAGCGGATCGCGGTGACCGAGCAGGGGTCGACGTGGATCCGCTGGAAGAGGTCGAGGTGCATGCCGAGGGCGTCGGCGACGAGGGACTTGATGATGTCGCCGTGGGAGCACATGAGGAAGGCGGCGCCCGGGCCGTGCTCCTGCTCGATCCGCGCGTCCCATTCGCGTACGGCGTCCACGGCGCGGGCCTGCATGGCGCGCATGGACTCGCCGCCGGGGAAGGCCGCGGCCGAGGGGTGCTGCTGGACGATCTTCATGAGGGGTTCGTCGGCGAGTTCGGAGAGCTTGCGGCCCGACCAGTCGCCGTAGTGGCACTCGCCGATCCGCTCGTCGGTGTGCAGGGGCAGGTCGGGGCGGGCCGCGAGCAGCGGGGCCAGGGTCTCCCGGCAGCGCTGGAGCGGGCTGGAGACGGCGGCGGCGAGGGGGATCCCGTCGAGCCTGCCGGGCAGGGCGGCGGCCTGCCCGGTGCCGTGTTCGTCGAGGGCCACTCCCGGGGTCCATCCGGCGAGCAGACCTGCGGTGTTGGCGGTGGACCGCCCGTGTCGTACGAGGATCAGCGTGGCCATGCATGCAGGGTATGCGGTGACGCCGGCGTGCGGGCGGGCGCGGGTCGGGGAAGAATGCCCGGCGTGATTGTCGACTGCGCGATGTACCGGGACGGCCGCCGCTCGCAGGCCCCGGAGGACTTCTCCGACGCGCTGGAGGAGGCCCGGGCCCACGGCGACGCCTTCCTGTGGATCGGGATGTACGAGCCGACGCCCGCGGAGTTCGACCGGGTGAGCCGCGAGTTCGGGCTGCACAAGCTGGCGGTGGAGGACGCGCTGACGGCGCACCAGCGGCCGAAGCTGGAGGTGTACGACGACTCGCTGTTCGTGGTCCTCAAGCCGGTGCTGTACGACGACGACACGGACACGGTGACCACGGGCGAGCTGATGCTGTTCATCGGCGACTCCTTCGTGGTCACGGTGCGGCACGGCGAGGGGGCCGCGCTGGCGGCCGTGCGCCACCGGCTGGAGCACGAGCCGGAGGTGCTGCGGCACGGGCCGACGGCGGTGCTGTACGCGGTGTCCGACGCGGTGGTGGACCACTACATCGAGGTGGCGGCCGAGCTCCAGGCGGACCTGGAGGAGCTGGAGGCCGAGGTGTTCGCGCCGAACGCCCCCGACTCCTCCAAGAGCACCGCGGCCCGGATCTACGGCTTCAAGCGGCAGGTGCTGGAGTTCCGCCGGGCGACGAGCCCGCTGCTCCAGCCGATGGACCGGCTCGCCTTCGGGAACGTGCCCTTCGTGCACGACCACGCCCGGCCGTTCTTCCGGGACGTGGCCGACCACCTGACGAAGGCGAACGAGTACATCGAGGGCCTGGACCGGCTGCTGTCGGACGCCCTGGCCGCGCACCTGGCGCAGATGGGCGTCCGGCAGAACGACGACATGCGCAAGATCTCGGCGTGGGCGGCCATGGCGGCCGTCCCGACGATGGTCGCGGGGATCTACGGGATGAACTTCGACGACATGCCGGAGCTCAGGCAGCCCTGGGGCTATCCGGCGGTGGTGGTGCTCATGGTGGGGCTGTGCCTGGCCCTGCACCGGATGTTCAAGCGGCGCGGCTGGCTCTGATCCCCCGTCTGTCGGCGGGGCCTACGCGAACTCGTGGGTGGTCCTCGGCACGCCGCCGCCCAGCGGGTCGCGCCGCTCCGGCGGGCGCAGGCCGACCATGCGGTGCCAGCCGCTGAACCGCTCGTACGCGTACACCGCGCGGATGCCGGCGGCGAGGGCGGCGGCCTTGGGCGCGGGCCAGCGCAGCAGCCGGCCCATGTGGTCCATGACGGCGAGGCTGACGTCGCGGTAGACGCCGATCTCGGCGAGGGCGCTCTCGCGCAGGACGCGCTGGATGGTCCGGCCGTGCCCGGCGCGGGCGAGGCGGAGGAGTTCCTCGTGGCAGTAGGCGAGGTGGTTGTCCTCGTCGTTGCTGATGACGCGGACGGCCCTGCCGACCTCGGGGTGGTCGCCGAAGTGGCGCAGCAGCATGAGCATCTGGTCGGAGGCGCGCTGTTCGGTGACCCGGCTGTGGGCGAGGTAGACGACGATGTCCTCCTCGCTGAGGGGTTCGTCGCGGCGCAGCTTGTCGTGCGCGAGGCCGATGCCGCGGCGTTCCAGCAGCATCGTGTAGTCGGTCTCGGGCGGGACGGGCACGGCGGGCAGGCCGCGCTTGCGCAGCAGGGCCCGGAAGATCCGGCCGTGCTTGTCCTCGTCGGCGCCGTGCCGGGTGATCTTGGGGGCCAGGTCGCGCATGCCGTCGGGCACGAGGGCGGCGATCCGGGCGTTCTCCCAGCCGCCCTGGGACTCCCCGCTGGCGGCGATGGAGCAGAACAGCTGGAAGGAGTCGTCGTGGTCGACGATCTCCTGGAACAGGCTGCGGGCAGAGAGCATGCAACGAGTCAAAAGCGGATCGACCGGGCGGGCAACCGATGCGTGGCCGCACTCGGCCGAATGAACGAAACCGGCGGGCGCCCGGCGGGGCGTAACCCCGGGGGCGGGCCGGGCGTTGTTCGCTGTGTCGGCCGTGGCGGGGAAGACCCCCCGAGCCCCCACCACGGCCGCTGACCGCTTCTTCCCCACGCCGCCCTCGCACCGCTGCGCGGGCTTCGGGCGGCTCCCCGCTGTCAGGCGAGGCCGGCGAGCTCCAGGGCCTCGGTGCCGGCGCGCAGGGCGGCGAGGCGCTCGTCGAGGGTGAAGCCGGCCGGGGCCAGCGTGAGGGTGGTGACCCCGGCGTCGGCGTAGGCCCGCATCCCGTCCGCGATGCGCTCCACGGAGCCCAGCAGGGTGGTCGAGTCGATCAGCGAGTGCGGGACCGCGGCGGCCGCCCCGTCCTTGTCGCCGCCCAGGTACTTGGCCTGGATCTCGGCGGCCTCCTTCTCGTAGCCCATGCGCTGGGCGAGCTGGTTGTAGAAGTTCTGCTTCGGGCTGCCCATGCCGCCGACGTACAGGGCGGTGTAGGGGCGGAACACGTCCGCGAGGGCGTTCACGTCGTCGCCGAGGGCCAGCGGGACGGTCGGGCAGACGTCGAAGCCCTCCATCGTCAGCCCGGCCTTCTCGCGGCCCGCGCGGATGTGCCGCAGGGCGGTCTCCTCCAGGTGCTCGGCGGCCGGGAAGATCAGCAGGGCGCCGTCGGCGATCTCGCCGGTCTGCTCCAGGTTCTTGGGGCCGATGGCGGCGATGTAGAGCGGGATGTGCGGGCGTTCGGGGTGCACGGTCAGCTTGAGCGGCTTGCCGGGGCCGCCGGGCAGCGGGAGGGTCCAGTGCTCGCCATCGAAGCTCAGCCGTTCGCGGGACATGGCCTTGCGGACGATCTCGACGTACTCCCGGGTGCGGGCGAGCGGCTTGTCGAACTTCACGCCGTACCAGCCCTCGGAGACCTGCGGTCCGGAGACGCCGAGGCCGAGCCGGAAGCGGCCCTTGGTGAGGGAGTCCAGGGTGGCGGCGGTCATGGCCGTCATCGCGGGCTGGCGGGCCGGGATCTGGAAGATGGCCGAGCCGACGTCGATCCGCTCCGTCTGGGCGGCCACCCAGGCCAGTACGGTCGCGGCGTCGGAGCCGTAGGCCTCGGCCGCCCAGCAGACGTCGTAGCCGAGGCGGTCGGCCTCCTGGGCGACGGCGAGGTTGTCGGCGTCCATGCCCGCACCCCAGTAGCCGAGATTGATGCCGAGCCGCATGTGTCGTCCCCTAACGGATGTGCCGGTTTACCGATCAGTAACGTGGGTCTGCGGGGGACTGTAGCGCGCCAAACGGCCCCGCGTCAGTGCCCCAGTAGTCTCAGCGCTCATGGAGCAGAGGCATCTCGGCCGCACCGGACTGCGCGTCTCCCGGATCGGCCTCGGCACCCTGACCTGGGGCCGTGACACCGGCGAGGAAGCCGCCGCCGAGCAGTTGAAGACGTTCTGGGAGGCGGGCGGCACGCTCGTCGACACGGCCGACGTGTACGGCGGCGGCGAGGCCGAGTACCTCCTCGGGCAGCTGGTGGGCTCGCTGGTACCGCGCCGGGACGTCGTCATCGCGACGAAGTCGGGCAGCGTCCCGGACCCCGACCGCCGCTTCAACGGCTCGCGCGGACACCTCCTCGCCGCCCTGGACGACTCGCTGGACCGCCTCGGCACCGACTACGTGGACCTGTGGCAGGTCCACGCCTTCGACCCGCACACCCCGCTGGAGGAGACCCTCCAGGCCCTGGACCTGGCCGTGTCCAGCGGGCGCGCCCGGTACGCGGGCGTGTCGAACTTCAGCGGCTGGCAGCTGGCGAAGGCCGCGACGTGGCAGCTCGGCGCGCCCGGGACGCGGACCCGGCTGGCCTCCACCCAGATGGAGTACTCGCTGCTCCAGCGGGGCGTGGAGCGCGAGGTGCTCCCGGCGGCGCTGGACCTGGGGGTGGGGCTGCTGCCCTCCTCCCCGCTGGGCCGCGGGGTGCTGACGGCCAAGTACCGCGACGGGACGCCGGCCGACTCCCGGGGCGCGTCGCCGGCGCTGGCCGCGCTGGTGGAGCCGTACCTGGACGAGGCGGCGGGCCTGATCGTGGACGCCGTGGTCACGGCCGCGCAGGGGCTCGCGGTCACGCCGCTCCAGGTGGCGCTGGCCTGGATCCGCGACCGGCCGGGGGTGGCCGCCCCGATCGTCGGCGCCCGGACGTCCGCGCAGCTCGGGGCGGCACTGTCGGTGGAGGCCCTTACCCTTCCGGAGGAGATCCGCCGGGCCCTGGACGACGTGTCGGCGCCCGTGCACCACTACCCGGATCAGGACTGGAGCACGCTGTGAGCACGGCCCCCGACCCCGCCGACCCCGACGCCGCGGAGGACCCGTACGAAGCCGACCCCGCTGCCGCGGAGGCCCAAGCCGCGTCCGCCGGGGCCGGCCCGGAGACCCCCGAGGCCGCGGCCGGTGCCGACGCCGACGCGGCGGAGGCCGGGGGCGCTGACGCGCCGGAGGCCGGTGCCGGTGGCGGCGCTGCGGAGGCCGGGGACGCTGACGCGCCGGAGGCCAGTGCCGATGCCGACGCGGCGGAGGCCGGAGGCGCTGACGCGGCGGAAGCCAGTACCGCTCCGGCCGAGGCCGAGGCCGGTGTCGATGCCGACGCGGCGGAGGCCGGTGCCGACGCGGCGGAGGCCGGGGCGTCGGCGGGCCCGGCCGGCGGGCCGGAGGCCGCGGAACGGCCGGGGCCGGACACGGCCGGTGACTCGGACACCGGCGCGGTCAGCGGTGACGGCGCCGGTGTGACCGGGGCCGGGGATCCGGCCGACGGGCCGGAGGCCGGCGGGGGTCCGGGGGCGGAGCCCCCGGTTTCGGGAAGGGGCGGGGTGGGGGAAAGCCCCGCAGGGCCCGACCCGGAGCCCCAGCCGGACCGGGACGCCCCCGGGTCGGAGCCCGCGGAGGGCGACGCCGAGCCCGGGCAGGACACCCCCCGGGCAGAGTCTGCGGAGGGCGACGCGGAGCCCGAGCCCGGGCAGGACGCCCCCCGGTCGGAGCCCGCGGAGGGCGACGCGGAGACCGCGGCCGGGCAGGACGGCGCCGGAGCCGAGGCGGCGGCGCCGCAGTTGAGCGAGGCGCAGGCCGAGCTGGCCGCGCAGAAGGTCGAGCGGGAGCGGATCGCCCGGCGCAAGGCCGAGCGCGAGGGCCCCGTCGACGCCGGCGCCAAGCTCAGCGGCAAGGCCGCCGACCTGCTGGCCGCCGTACGGGCCGTGGAGAGCGGCGCCAAGCCTCCCGCCCCGGTCTACTTCGACGAGGCCCCCGCCGCCCCCCGCAAGGCGGCCCCCGCTCCCCCGCAGCCCCGCCCGGCGGCGGCCCCGCCCGCCCCCGCCCCCGCCGTCGGGGACGTCGGTGCGGTCCGCGCCGTGCTCGCCCGCGGCGGCGCCCCCGAGGCCCTGGCCGGCCAGACCGCCGCCGTCCTCGGCGAGGGCGCGGCCGAGCAGCTCACCGAGGACCCCTGGCGGCTGCTCGCCGTCCCCGGGGTGCGCCCGACGCAGGCGGACGGCTTCGCGCAGGCCCTGCTCGGCCCCGCCGCCGGTCCCGCCGACGAGCGCCGCGGCGCCGCCCTGCTGGGCTGGCTGCTGGACCAGGCCGCCGCCAAGGGGCACACCGCCCTGGAGGCCCCGGTCCTGGAGAAGGCCCTGGCCCAGTACGGGGTGCCGGCCCCCGCCGAGACCCTGGAGGCGGCCATCGGCGACGGCGCGGTGCTGGTGTTCCACGAGCCGCTGGGCCCGCCCGCCGCCGAGGACGAGGAGCCGCCCGTACGGCTCCTCGTGGGCCTGGAGGCGCACGCCCTGGCCGAGGAGGCCCTCGCGGACGGCCTGGCCCGGCTGGCGGGCACCTTCGCCGGCCCGGCGGACTGGTCGGAGGCGGCCGCCGGTCCCGGGGCGGAGCTGGTCCGGGCCGTCGCGGGCCACGGCCTGGTCACCCACACCGGCGGGGAGGCCTCCCGCGCCGAACCGGCGGCCCTGGTGGCAGCCGCCCGGCAGCTCGGCCTGCGTGCCGTCCTCGCCGCGCACGCCCCCGCGCCGGACGCCGTCACCGTGGCCGGCCTGCTCACGGGCACGGAGGGCCCCGGGCGGGACGCCGACGGCCGCTTCGACCTGGACCTGCTGGTCGTCCTGGACGCCCCCCAGCTGGACGTGGAGCGGGCGGCCGCACTGGTGGAGTCGGTGCCCGACGGGGCCCGCCTCGTCCTCTCCGGCGACCCCGGCGTACTCGGATCGGCGGGCCCCGGCCGGGTGTTCGCCGACGTGCTGGCGGCCCGCGCCTTCCCCCAGGTGGTGTCCCGCACCCCCGACCCCGGCCCGATCGGCGAGCTGGTCTCGGGCATCGGGGTCGGGGAGCTGAACCGCGTCGACGCCCCCGGCAAGGAGGTCGTCATCGTGCCCGTGCGGGACGCCGGCGAGGCCGTGCACCGCACCGTGCAGCTGGTGGCCGAGTCGGTCCCGCGCGCCTTCGGGATCCCGGCCGGGGAGGTACAGGTCGTCACCCCGGGCCACGGCGGCCCCGCGGGGACCCGGGCGCTGAACGCGGCCCTCAAGGAGCGGCTGAACCCCGGCCCGGGCCGGTTCGCCGGCTTCGACCCGGGCGACCGGGTGGTGCACGTGCCGTCGCCCGGGCGGGCGCTGCCGGCCCGGGTGGTGTCGGCCGACGCGCAGGGGCTGCACCTGGACGCGGGGGGCGCACGGGTCGTCGTACCGCAGGACCGGGTGGAGGCGCAGGTCCGGCACGGCTGGGCGGTGACGGCGCACCAGGCGGTCGGCTCGCGCTGGCCGGCGGTGGTCGTCGTACTGCCGGGGGACGCCGCGCAGGCCCTGTCCCGGGACTGGGTGTACACGGCGTTCGGGCGGGCCGAGCGGCACCTGTCCGTGGTCCACGGGGTGGAGGACGCGCTGCCGCGCGCGGTGGCGCAGGGGCTGCCGAAGCCGCGTACGACCCGGCTGACGGGCCTGCTGCGGGCCCTCGCGGCCGCGCAGGAGGAGCAGCCGTAGCGGTTCGGGGACGAGGACCGTGCCCCGCCCGGCCGGTGTCGGCGGGCGGGGCACGGGGCGGGCGTCGTCGTCGGAGGGGATCAGGCCGGGGCGAGACCGGACTCGGCTGCGCTCTCCTCCTCGTCGGCGTCGTCGTCGAAGTCGGCCTCCTCGTCGAAGACGGAGCTCACGTCGAAGCGGTGCAGCACGTCCTGCGGATCGGTCTGCCCGAAGGGCGAGTTGAGCCAGTCCCCCGGTTCCGCGACCTCCTCCAGGGCGGCGACCCAGAGGGTGGAGTCGCCCTCCTCCAGGCCGAACTCCTTGTAGCGGGAGGCGATCTCGTCGGGCTCGTACTCCCCGAAGAGCACGCCGAGGGCTCCGGCGGTCCCGCCGTCGTCGAGGAGTTCGGCGTCCCGGTCGTGCGCGGCGACCCGTTCGGCCTGGGCGATCAGCCGCGCCGGTTCGACGACGGCGTAGTCGCGGCGGATGAGCACGCTGAACGCGGCGGGCTCGGCGGGGCCGGTGTACGGGGCACCGGTCTCGGGTGTGGGGATCTCGAAGGGGGTGACCTCGTCGTAGCGGTCGTAGAGGAGTTCGTCGTACTCCTCGGCCGCGGCGGCGAGTTCGTTGAAGGCGGCGTAGACGGCCGGGTCCTCGTCCCCGATCCTGCTCTCGACCGCGGCGAGGTGACGGTCGAGTGCGGCCTTGACCGCCTCGGCGGCGGCGCGTACCTCGGCAACAGTGGGCAGAGCGGCATCAGACATAGTGCAGACGCTATCCGTAGCGGGCCGGTGCCCGCACAATAGATGCGATGCCGGAATACGAATTCGTCGACGTGTACGTGCCCCGAGGTACGCCCCGCAAGGAGGCGACCCGCCTGCTGACCGATCATGCGGAATACGGAAATTGGGAGCTGGACCGCCTGACCCTGTACCGGGACGGCAGTCGGCGCGCCCGGTTGCGCCGCCGGATCATCCGCCAGATCCGCGCGACCTGGTGACGCGGGCCCCGGGACGGGGGCCCGCGTCGTGAGTGTCCGTCAGGCGGCGTTGCGGGCGCGCCGGTAGAGCACCGCGCCGGCCAGCAGCAGCCCGCCGGCGAGCGGTACGCCGGCCGTCAGGGCGTCACCCGCGCCCGTGGCGGCGAGTCCGGCCCCGGATCCGCCGGGGTTGCCGGGGGTCTGCGCGCCGGGCGCGCCCGGAGTCTGCCCGCCCGGGTTGCCCGGGGTCTGGCCGCCGGGGTTCCCGGGGGTGTGCCCGCCCGGGTTGCCGGGAGTCTGCCCACCGGGGTTGCCCGGCGTCTGGCCGCCCGTACCCGGGGTCTGGCCACCGGGGTTCCCCGGCGTCTGGCCACCCGGGTTGCCGGGAGTCTGCCCACCGGGGTTGCCCGGCGTCTGCCCACCCGGGGTACCCGGGGTCTGGCCACCGGGGTTCCCCGGGGTCTGGCCGCCCGGCGTGCCCGGGTTACCGGGGGTGTGGCCGCCGGGGTTGCCCGGGGTGTGGCCCCCCGGGGTACCCGGGTTACCGGGATTACCGGGGTGGCCGGGGTTACCGGGGTGGCCCGGGGTACCGGGGTGGCCCGGGTTGCCGGGGTGCCCCGGGTGATCGTCGTCGCACGGCTCGTCGTGCCCGCCGCCCGGGTGGCCGGGCTGGCCCGGGTGTCCCGGGTGTCCCGGGTGCTGCGGCTTGGCCGACTGGTTGGCGCAGCGGTTGCCGAAGGCCGGGTTCAGGCCCCCCACCACCGTCACCGTGTTGCCGCACACGTTCACCGGCGCGTCCACCGGCGCCTGCACGTTGTTCCCGGACAGCAGTCCCGGAGAGTTCGCGGCGTGCCCCGACGCCCCCGAGGCCGCCTGGGCCTGACCGCCGGCGAACGCGAGGACACCTCCCGCGGCCGCCATCGTGATCAGCGTCTTCCTCGTGACCTGAACCGGTCGTCGCATCTGTACTCGTCCCCTGGTGTGTACGTTCCGTCCGGCGTGCGGGCCGTACGGGCTCCCCCGCCCGTCACGCCGAAGAAGTGAGCTTCCGGGCCGTAAAAGCCCGGCGGCCCCGGAGCGCTGGATTGCGCTCCGGGGCCAGAACTTCAGAAGCGTCAGGCGTTGACGCAGGTGTTGCCGAAGGCCGGGTTCAGCAGGCCGATGACGTTCACGGTGTTGCCGCAGACGTTGACCGGGACGTGAACCGGAACCTGGACGACGTTGCCGGACAGGACACCGGGGGAGCCGATGGCCGCGCCCTGGGCGCCCGCGTCGGCGGCGGCCATGCCCGCACCCGCGAGAACCAGACCACCGGTGGCAGCCGCAGCGGCGACAACCTTCTTGAGCATTGTTCCTCCTAGTAGGCAAGTGCGGTCCCAGCCGCGGACCGCACCACCTGTAACGAGGAGGGATCACCAGGGCTACGAGCGTATGAGCGCATTCACTCTTCTCAGTGGAATCCGCACACCTTCCCGATTCCCCGGCGTTATGGGGCGACGGCCGCGCCTCAGGCGTTGTCGATGAACCGGTCCAGGACCCGGACGCCGAACTTCAGCCCGTCCACCGGCACCCGCTCGTCAACGCCGTGGAACATGCCGGCGAAGTCCAGCTCCGGCGGCAGCTGGAGCGGCGCGAAGCCGAAGCAGCGGATGCCGAGGTCGTCGAAGGACTTGGCGTCCGTCCCGCCCGAGAGCATGTACGGGACCGCCCGCGCGATCGGGTCCTCGGCCCGCAGGGCGCCCTGCATGGCGTCCACGAGCCGCCCGTCGAAGTCCGTCTCCAGAGCCTTGTCGCCGTGGACGTCCTCGCGCTTCACGCGCGGGCCCAGGATCCGGTCGAGGTCGGCGAAGAACTCGTCCTCGTAGCCCGGCAGGAAACGCCCGTCCACGTGCGCGGTGGCCTGGCCGGGGATGACGTTGACCTTGTAGCCGGCGCCGAGCATCGTCGGGGCGGCCGAGTTGCGCAGGGTCGCGCCGACCATCTTGGCGATACCGCCGAGCTTGGCGAGCGTGGCGTCCATGTCGTCGGGGTCGAGCGGGGTTCCGAGGGCGTCCGAGAGCTCGTCGAGGAAGTGTCGAACGGTCTTCGTGACGCGCACCGGCCACTGGTGGCGGCCGAGGCGGCCGACGGCCTCGCACAGCTCGGTGATCGCGTTGTCGTTGTTGGTCATGGAGCCGTGGCCCGCGGTGCCCTCGACCGTGAGGCGCATCCAGTGCATGCCCTTCTGGGCGGTCTCCACGAGGTACAGCCGCAGGTTCTCGTTCACCGTGAAGGAGAAGCCGCCGACCTCGCCGATGGCCTCGGTGACGCCCTCGAACAGCCCGGGGTGCTTGTCGACGAGGTGCCGGGCGCCGTACGTGCCGCCCGCCTCCTCGTCCGCGAGGAAGGCCAGCACGATGTCGCGCGGGGGCTTGCGCCCGCTGCGCATGCGGTCGCGCACGACGGCCAGCGTCATCGCGTCCATGTCCTTCATGTCGACCGCGCCGCGGCCCCAGACGCAGCCGTCGGCGATCTCGCCCGAGAAGGGGTCGTAGGTCCAGTCGGCGGCGTTGGCGGGGACGACGTCGGTGTGCCCGTGGATCAGCAGGGCCGGACGTGAGGGGTCCTCGCCCTCGATGCGGGCCACGGTCGACGCGCGCCCCTTGTGCGACTCGAAGATCTGCGGCTCCAGCCCGACCTCGGCCAGCTTCTCGGCGACCCACTCGGCCGCCTTGCGCTCGCCGGGTCCCGAGTGGTCCCCGTAGTTGCTGGTGTCGATCCGGATGAGGTCCCGGCAGAGGTCGACGACCTCGTCCTCGCCGGAGACGGCCTTGCCCGCGCCCGATGCGCTCACGCTGTTCCTCCCACTGATCAGTACCGGCTACCCCCACCATCCTCGCGCCCCCGGCCGCTGTGCCCAAGGGCGTTCCGGGCCTGTCCGGGGGGTGTGATCGGGGGGCGCCGGCGTTTGGTAATGTTTTCCACGTCGCAACGGCCCGCGAGGGACGTGAGGCGCACACCCTGTCCGGGTGGCGGAATGGCAGACGCGCTAGCTTG
>NZ_JBNNPF010000044.1:14786-66587 GCF_050275515.1 Streptomyces sp. NPDC004126
TGAGGTGCTAGTGCCCTTTATCGGGCGTGGGGGTTCAAGTCCCCCCTCGGACACAAACAGAAGGACCCCGCTTCGGCGGGGTCCTTCTTCGTTCCCGGGGGGCTCCGGGGGCGGAGCAGGGCGTGGACCGGCGACCCCGGAATGTTTGGTAATGTTTTCCACGTCGCAACGGGCCGCAAGGAACGTGAGGCGCACACCCTGTCCGGGTGGCGGAATGGCAGACGCGCTAGCTTGAGGTGCTAGTGCCCTTTATCGGGCGTGGGGGTTCAAGTCCCCCCTCGGACACAAACAGAAGGACCCCGCTTCGGCGGGGTCCTTCTTCGTTCCCCCGTGGAAGCGCGGGAATGCGGGAATGTGGAGAGGCCCCCGGGCCGGGATCTCGGATCCCGGCCCGGGGGCCTCTCGTACGGGCGGACCGGGTCAGTCGGCGGCGTTGGCGGACGCGAGCTCGTTGACGCGGCGGCGGACCAGGAACCAGCCGCCGACGAGGGCGGCGGCGATCGCCGGGAGGAACATGACCGTGGTGCGGCCGACGCCGCCGTCGCTCCACATCAGGACCAGCACCGTGACCAGGAAGACCAGGGTCACGATCTGGGTGTACGGGGCCCAGGGCAGGCGGTAGGACGGGCGCTCGACCAGGCCGTTCTTCGAGCGGTGCCAGAAGAACAGCGAACAGAGCATGACCATGGCCCAGGTGCCGAGGATGCCGATGGAGGCCAGGTTGAGGACGATCTCGAAGGCCTCGCCCGGCATCCAGTAGTTCAGGCCGACGCCCGCGACGCCGAAGGCGGCGGTGAAGAGCACGCCGCCGTAGGGGACCTTGCCCTTGTTCATGACGCCGGTGAACTTGGGGGCGGAGCCCGACATGGCCATCGAGCGCAGGATGCGGCCGGTGGAGTAGAGGCCGGAGTTCAGGCTGGACAGTGCCGCGGTCAGGACGACCAGGTTCATGATGCCGGCGGCGCCGGGGACGCCGAGCTTGTCGAAGACGGTGACGAAGGGGCTCTGGTCGGCCGAGTACGCGGTGTACGGGAGCAGCAGGGCCAGCAGGACCACGGAGCCGACGTAGAAGATGCCCACGCGCCACATGATCGAGTTGATCGCCTTCGGCATGATCTTCTCGGGGTTCTCGGTCTCGCCGGCGGCGACGCCGCAGAGCTCGACGGAGGCGTACGCGAAGACGACGCCCTGGATGACCAGGAGCATCGGCAGGACGCCGGAGGGGAAGATGCCGCCGTTGTCGGTGATGTTGGCGAGGCCCGGGGTGTTGCCGCCGATGTCGTGGCTGGTGGCGACGAGGTAGATGCCGACGAGCAGGAAGAGCGTGAGGGCCGCGACCTTGACCAGGGAGAACCAGAACTCCATCTCGCCGAAGTACTTCACCGAGATCAGGTTCGCGGTGAGGACGACGGCCAGGGCGATGAAGGCGAGGACCCACTGGGGGATGTCGGTGAACATCGACCAGAAGTGCGCGTAGGTCGCGGCGGCGGTGATGTCGGCCACGGTGGTCGTGGACCAGTTGAGGAAGTACAGCCAGCCGGCCGTGTAGGCGCCCTTCTCTCCCATGAACTCGCGCGCGTACGAGACGAACGCGCCGGAGGACGGGCGGTAGAGGACGAGCTCGCCGAGGGCCCGGACGACGAAGAAGGCGAAGACTCCGCACACCGCGTAGGCGATGGCCAGGGAGGGACCGGCGCCGGCGAGGCGGCCTCCGGCACCGAGGAAGAGGCCGGTGCCTATCGCGCCGCCGATGGCGATCATGTTGATGTGGCGGGACTTGAGGTCCTTGCTGTAACCCTCGTCACCGGCGTCGACGGGGCGGCGGGACGGCTCGGCGGGGGCCTCGGCCAAGGTGCGATCACTCATGTGGGACTTCGCCTTCGTGGTTCGGTCAGGCAGGTCCGGACAGCCGCGTGCGGGGGAGCTGGGTGGTTTCCCCCGTATCGCGGTTCCGGTGATTTTGTCGCCATAGGAGACCACGTGCCTCCGCAACCCGCCAAAATCGGCCACCGAACGCGGAAGCCCCCGGCGACCATGGAAACGGTCTCCGGGGGCTTCCCAGGGGTACGAATACGAGGGCTGCGGGCGGTCAGGCACCCGGTGCGGCGTCGGCGGCCTGGTCGAGGCGGAAGGCCTCGTTGCCCAGGCCGATCCGGGCGTGGGCCTCGGGGCGGCGGGACTTCAGGACCAGCCCGTGGACGAGCCCGCCCAGGGCGGCGACGGCGATGATCGCGGGCAGCGCCCAGCTCAGCGCGGAGCCCTGCTCGGCACCGACCAGGACGGCGAAGTCCTTGACGGTGTAGACGGCGATGCCGACCAGGGCGAGGCCGGCCAGGCCGGCGGCGGCGAGGCGCCAGATCTGGGCGCCGGCGGTGCCGCGGCGGACGAAGAAGGCGATGACGGCGAAGGAGGCCGCGGCCATGAGGACGGTCACGCCGAGGGCGCCGACGCTGCCCATCCAGGTGAACAGGTGCAGGACGGGGGCGGTGGGGTCGCCGGCCGGCGCGGAGTCGGTGACGGCGAAGAGGAGGACGACGACGGCGGCGACCACGGTCTGCAGGAGGGAGCCGGTGGCGGGGGCGCCGGTGCCCGGGTTGGTGCGGCCGAAGCGGGCCGGGAGCAGGCCCTCGCGGCCCATCGCGAAGGCGTAGCGGGCGACGACGTTGTGGAAGCTGAGCATGGCCGCGAACATGCCGGTCACGAAGAGCACGTGCAGGACGTCGGTGAAGGCGGCGCCGAGACGGCTCTGGGTGAGCTCGAAGAGCAGGCCGGGACCGGCCTCGGCGGAGGCCTTCACGATGCCGGCGGGGCCGGTGGCGACCGAGAGGGCCCAGGCGCTGAGGGCGAAGAAGAGGGCGACGAAGCCGATGGCGAGGAACATCACGCGGGAGACGACGATGTGCGGCTTGCTGGTCTCCTCGGCGTAGACCGGGGACTGCTCGAAGCCGACGAAGGCGGCGATGCAGAAGCACAGCGCGGTGCCGAGGCCGGCCCCGCCGAGGGTGGAGGGGTCGAAGGCGTCCAGGGAGAGGCCCTCGGGGCCGGGCTTGCCGAGGGCGGCGGCGTCGAAGACGACGACGAGGGCGCACTCGATGAGGAGCAGGACGCCGAGCACCTTGGCGTTCAGGTCGATCTTGAGCCAGCCGAGGGCGCCGGTGGCGGCGACGGCGATCAGGGCCGGGATCCACCAGGCGACCTGGGTGTCGAGGTAGGTGGCGAAGAGGCCGGAGATCTCGAAGCCGAGGATGCCGTAGACGCCGACCTGCATGGCGCTGTACGCGACGAGGGCGACGAGGGAGGCGGAGGCGCCGGCGGTGGGTCCGAGGCCGCGGGCGATGTAGGCGTAGAAGGCTCCGGCGTTGTGGACGTGCCGGCTCATCTCGGCGTAGCCGATCCCGAACAGGGCGAGGACGACGCCGAGGATGACGAAGAGCAGCGGCTGGCCGACGATGCCCATGACCCCGAAGATCGTGGGCATGACACCGGCGACGACCATCAGGGGCGCGCTGGCGGCGAGGACGGAGAGCAGCAGTCCGGCGGTGCCGAGGCGGTCCGCGCGCAGGGCGCGGTCCTGGCCCTTGTACGTGCGTATCTCGGCCGCGGAGTCGGCTGGGAGCGTGGTGGATCTGCCCGTCGGCATGGCAGGGTCCTTTCGGGGGTGACTGGTCAAGCGGTGCCGAGCGCGGCACTGCGCGCGGCGAGGAAGGCCTTGTGCGGGTCGCGGTCCGGGTAGGACCAGGGGGCGCGGGTGGCATGGCTGCCGATGCGGTGGAAGAGGGCGGCCGCTTCGGCGGGGCGGCCTTCGCAGAGCTTGGCGTGGGCGAGGAAGTTGAGGTCGACCCGGTTGCGGGGGTGGTCCTCGCGCTCCCACTCCAGCCACCAGTCGAAGGCGGAGCGCAGCACCTGGCGGGCGCGGCGGCCGGTCCAGTGCTCGGCGGCGGTCCCGGCCGTGCTGCTGCCGCGGGCGGCGGCGAGGACGCGGAAGCGCTCGGCGTGGGCGATCACGGGCAGGACGGCGAGCGGCGAGTCGGCCGGGGACTCCTCGGCGGCCCAGGCGGCGAAGTCGTAGACCTCGTGGAGCGGGTCGTGGCCGGAGGCGGGGGCGCGTTCGGCGAGCCTGGCGACCATGAGGTGGTGGGCGTGGTGGTGCTCGCGGTGGCGGGCCCGGACCTGGTCGAAGTGGCGGCTGAACTCCTCCTCGGTGCCGAAGGCGCGGGCGAGCATGAGGAGGCCTAGCCAGGGGGTGGGGTCGGCGGGGAGCAGCGCGGCGGCGCGGCGGCAGGCCGCGTCGGCGGCCTCGGGGCTGCCCTTGCCGCGCAGGGCGGTGGAGACGGCGGCGCAGGCGAGGAGGGTGGCGGCGTCGGCGCTGTCGGGTTCGGCGAGCAGCCATTCGTTGGCCCAGGCGGTGGCCGCGGGGGTCTCGGCGAGGACGACGAGGCGGTGGCCGCGGCGGTCCCAGTCGTCGCCGGTGGCGACGAGGAGGGCGCGGGCCTTGGCCCAGCGGCCCTGGGTGAACTGGCTCCGGACGCCGACGAGCTCGGTGTCGCACAGGGCCGGGTCGAAGAGCTGGGCGTCCCGCTTGCGGGCGCGGCCGAGGGGCGGCGGAGGCGGGGACATCCGCGGGTTCCCTCCAGGACGCGGGCGCGGGTGGGCTGCGTACACGGGTGTACGCACGGGGGCACGGGTGGGGCGGTCGGTTCGGTGGTACGCGTGGGGTGCCGGCGGCGCGGCTCGATCGTGCCGGTGGTCAGTCCGGATGATCACGCACAGCAAACCGGTAGGCACAGCTCCGCGTCAAGGTCCGGTCCACTGGGTGGCGCGTTTCAACTGGTGAGCAGAAGGGGCGAGTTGGGACGCAAGTGACGGTTCGAAATGCAGGTGTGACCTGGGAGGACGGTCCATAGGGTGGGCGCATGACGAACCACGATGGTCTGCGCCCCTTCGAGATGGGCTTTCCCGGGGAACTGCGCGACACCCTGACCGCCGCCGTGCTGAGCGGCGCCAAGACCACGACGACGGGCCTGCTCAAGGGGTACGAGACCGAGGGCGAGCCAGTGCCGCGGCCGGGGGAACGCGTGGTGCTGGTCGACTCCGACGAGCAGCCCCTGGCCGTCCTGGAGATCACGGACGTCCAGGTGCTGCGGCTGGCCGAGGTCGGCCTGCGGCACGCGCTGGACGAGGGCGAGGGTTTCGCCTCCGTGGCCGAATGGCGCTCCGCGCACGAGGGCTTCTGGCAGAGCGAGCAGCATCGCGCTTGGCTGGGCGATCCGGCCTTCACCGTGGACGACGACACCCTCGTGGTGGCGGAGCGCTTCCGCATCGTCCGCGACTAGCCGACCGCGCGGGCCGCCGCGCGGCCCGCGGCGCGGCCCGAGAAGACGCAGCCGCCGAGGAAGGTGCCCTCCAGCGCGCGGTAGCCGTGGACGCCGCCACCGCCGAAGCCGGCGGCCTCGCCGGCCGCGTAGACGCCGGGCAGGGGGTCGCCGGAGGGGGTCAGGACGCGGGAGGACAGGTCGGTCTCCAGGCCGCCCAGGGACTTGCGGGTCAGGATCGAGAGCCGGACGGCGATCAGCGGGCCGGCCGCGGGGTCCAGGATGCGGTGCGGGGCGGCGGTGCGGATCAGCTTGTCGCCGAGGTACCTGCGCGCTCCGTGGATGGCCGTCACCTGGAGGTCCTTGGTGAAGGGGTTGGCGATCTCCCGGTCGCGGGCGGTGATCTCCCGGCGGACGGCGGCCTCGTCGAGCAGGTCCTCCTTGGTGAGCTCGTTCATCCGGCGGACCATCGCCGAAAGGTCCCGCTCCACGATGAAGTCGACGCCGTGGTCCATGAAGGCCTTGACCGGTCCGGGGACCGCCTGCCGGGCCCGGTTGATCACCTCGCGGACGGACTTCCCCGTCAGGTCGGGGTTCTGCTCGGAGCCGGAGAGGCCGAACTCCTTGCCGATGATGCGCTGGTTGAGCACGAACCAGGTGTGGTCGTGGCCGGTCCGCATGATGTGGTCGAGGGTGCCGAGGGTGTCGAAGCCGGGGAAGAGCGGTACGGGCAGCCGCTTGCCGGTGGCGTCGAGCCAGAGCGAGGAGGGGCCGGGCAGGATGCGGATGCCGTGCCGGGCCCAGATGGGGTTCCAGTTCTCGATGCCCTCGGTGTAGTGCCACATCCGGTCCTTGTTGATGTGGCTGGCCCCGGCGGCCTCGGTGATGCCCAGCATCAGGCCGTCGACGTGCGCGGGGACCCCGGAGAGCATCCGCGCGGGCGGGGTGCCGAGCCGTTCGGGCCACTGGGCGCGCACGAGGTCGTGGTTGCCGCCGATGCCGCCGCTGGTCACGATCACCGCCTGGGCCCGCATGCTGAACGCGCCGACCGCCTCCCGGCTGCTCGCGGTGCCGCGTACGGCGTCCGAGGGGGCCAGTACCTCGCCGGTGACGGTGTCCACGGCGCCGGCGGTGGCCGACAGGCCGGTGACGCGGTGGCGGAAGGCGAACCGGACCAGCCCGCGGGCCGCTCCGGCGCGGACCCGCCGCACGAAGGGCTCCAGCAGGCCGGGGCCGGTGCCCCAGGTGATGTGGAAGCGGGGCACGGAGTTGCCGTGGCCGTTCGCGTCGTAGCCGCCGCGTTCGGCCCAGCCGACCACCGGGAAGAAGCGCACCCCGCGGGAGTGCAGCCAGGGCCGCTTCTCGCCGGCCGCGAAGTCCACGTACGCCTCGGCCCAGCGGCGCGGCCAGGCGTCCTCCTCCCGGTCGAACCCGGCGGTGCCGAGCCAGTCCTGGAGGGCGAGCTCGCGGCTGTCCTTGATGCGCATGCGGCGCTGCTCGGGCGAGTCCACGAAGAACAGCCCGCCGAAGGACCAGTGCGCCTGGCCGCCGATGGACTGCTCCGGCTCCTGGTCGAGGAGGATCACCCTGCGGCCCGCGTCGACGAGCTCGGCGGTGGCCACGAGGCCCGCGAGGCCCGCTCCGATCACGATCACGTCAGCGTCGTACGTCATGCCTGCCGGTCCTCCGGTCGGTCGGTGGTGGGGCAGATCCTTGGCTACGGAGCGGTAACCAGTCAACAGCGGTGGTTGGATGGGTTCATGGATCCCGCTGACGAGGTACTGGACGTGGTGGACCGGGACGACCGGGTCACGGGGTGGGCGCCCCGGGGCGAGGTGTACCGCCGGGGACTGCTGCACCGGTGCGTGTTCGTCCTGGCCAGGGACGCGCGGGGGCGGGTCTTCGTGCACCGCAGGACCGCGTCGAAGCTGGTCTTCCCCTCGCACTACGACATGTTCGTGGGCGGGGTGCTGGGCGCCGGCGAGGAGTACGCGGACGCCGCGCTGCGGGAGGCCGGGGAGGAGCTCGGGGTGAGCGGGCTGCCGAGGCCGCGGCCGCTGTTCAAGTTCCTCTACGAGGGTCCGGGCGGCGGCTGGTGGTCGTACGTGCACGAGGTGCGGTGCACCCTGCCGGTGGCCCCGCAGGCATCGGAGGTGGACTGGCACACCTGGCTGCCGCAGGAGGAGCTGGACCGGCGGGTCGCGGGCGGGGACTGGGCGTGGGTGCCGGACGGGCTGGAGGCGTACCGGCGGCTGCGCGCCTTCCGGGAGGGCGGGGGCCTGCCCGGGGGCGGGACCCTGCCCGGGGAGGGGACCCAGCCCGCGCCGGGTCCGTGACGGGGACGTAAATTGGCCATGTGATCGACTTCGTCAAGGACCTGCGGCTCTGGTTCGCACCGGAGCGGGTGCGGGACGAGGGCGAGACGCCGGACTACCGCTTCTCCCTCGCCAACGAGCGGACCTTCCTCGCCTGGATCCGCACCTCGCTGGCGCTGGTCGGCGGCGGGTTCGCGGTGGACCAGTTCCTGCCGGACCTGCGGTGGGGGGTGCGGGTCGGGATGGCCTTCGCGCTGCTGGCGGTGGGCGCGGCGTGCGCACTGCGGGCCGTGAACCACTGGGTGCGGTGCGAGCGGGCCATGCGGCGGGGCGAGGACCTGCCGGTGTCCCGGTTCCCGGTGGTGCTGAGCATGGGCGTGGGGCTGGTGGCGGTGTCGATGGTGGTGGTCGTGCTGCTGGGCTGGACGGCCGAGCGGTGACCCGTCCCGGTACGGCGGCCCGTGACGCGGGGCTCCAGCCCGAGCGGACGCGGCTGGCGTGGCGGCGCACGACGCTGGCCTGCTCGGTCACGGCGCTGCTGGCGCTGCGGCAGGCCCTGCACGGGACGGGCTCGCGGATCGAGGTGGCCGGGACGGCGGTGATCGCGCTGATCTGGGTGGCCTTCCTGTGGGTGGCGCACCGGCGGGTGCGGGAGCTGGCCGGGGCCCGGCCGCCAGGGCTCTCGCCGCGGGTGGCGCTGGGGGCGGTGCTGTGTTCGGTGGGCCTGGCGGTGTTCGCGATGGCGGTCATCGTCTGAGGCGGGGGCCGGGCGGTCCGGCCGGCCTGTCCGGTCTGCCGGGTCTGCCGGGTCTGCCGGGTCCGTGCGGTGTGCCCGGCGGCCGGACCATGCGATCGCCCTACGGTCCCATTAGTGCCGCGCCACGGGGACAGAACGGGCAGCCCGGGAGGTTCCGCACTAGCCTCGGCCGCATGACGACCCTGCACCAGGAACACCCCACGCACGCCCACGAGCACGGCCCCGGCTGCGGGCACACGGCCGTCGAGCACGGCGACCACCTGGACTACGCGCACGACGGCCACCTGCACCGGCAGCACTCGGGGCACTGGGACGAGTGCGAGACCTCCGAGCACGCCCCGCACGAGGAGCACGACCACCGGCACGGCGAGGGCTGCGGGCACGACGCGGTCCCGCACGGCGACCACCTCGACTACCTGCACGACGGGCACCGGCACGCCCGGCACGACGGCCACTACGACGACCACTGACGATCCCCGGCCACCCCGGCCGCCCCCGCTCTCCCCGGCCTGGCCCCCGGCTGACAGGATGCTGACCGCCTGTCACAGCGATCCGGGGAGAGCCTCCATGACCGTCGAAGAGCCGTACGTCGTCCAGCCCGCGGCCGGGGTGCACGCCTACGTCCAGCCCGACGGGGGCTGGTGCCTGAACAACGCCGGCTGGATCAGCGACGGCGGGCGCACCCTGCTCGTCGACACCGCGGCCACCGAACGGCGCGCGCTGGCCCTGCGCGAGGCCGTCGCGGCGTCCGGGGTACCGCTGCCCCGGACCGTGGTCAACACCCACCACCACGGCGACCACACCTACGGCAACGCCGTGTTCGCCCCCGAGGCGCTGATCGTCGGCCACGACAACGCGCGCGCCGAGCAGCTCGCCGCCGGGCACCAGCTGGAGCTGATCTGGCCCGCGACCGACTTCGGGGCGATAGAGATCACCGCGCCCGACCTCACCTACCGCGACCGGCTGACCCTGCACGTCGGCGGCACCGAGGTGCAGGTGATCCACCCGGGCGTGGCCCACACCACCGGGGACTCCGTCGTGTGGCTGCCCCGGCAGCGGGTGGTGTTCACCGGTGACCTGGTCTTCGCGGGCGGCACCCCGTTCCTCGCGATGGGCTCCCTCGCCGGTTCGCTGCGGGCGCTGGAGCTGCTGCGCTCGCTGGGCGCGGAGACCGTCGTACCGGGCCACGGGCCGCTGACCGACGCCTCGGCGTACGACGCGACCGAGCGCTACCTGCGCCATGTGGCCGAGCTGGCCCGGGAGGGCCGGGAGAAGGGGCTGACCCCGCTGGAAGCGGCGCAGGGGGCGGACCTGGGCGAGTTCGCGGCCTGGCGGGAGAGCGAGCGGCTCGTGGCGAACCTGCACCGGGCGTACGCCGAGCTGGCCGGGGAGCCGGAGGGGGCCCCGCTGGACATCATGGCGGTGCTGCGGGACATGACGGTGATGAACGGCGGGACGCCGATCCTGTGCCACGCGTGAGCTGAGCGGGGCCGGCCGGGGGGATTCTTCCGGCCACCCCCTGGACGGCATACCGACTGGTCGGCATGATGGCCCCGGACCGAGAATCCCGTCGTCGACCCGTACGGAGGCGCGCGCCATGACCCCAGCCGATCCCCGAGGCCTCGATCTGCGGAGGCTGCGCGGCCATCTGGACGCCGCGCGGCCCGGGCTCACGGCGGGGCCGCTGAGCGGCCGGCTGATCGAGGGCGGCCGGTCGAACCTGACGTACGCGGTCACCGACGGCACCTCCCGCTGGGTGGTGCGGCGCCCGCCGCTGGGGCACGTCCTGGCCACCGCGCACGACATGCGCCGCGAGCACCGGGTGATCTCGGCCCTGCACGGAACGGCCGTGCCGGTGCCCGAGCCGCTGCTGCTGTGCGAGGACGAGGAGGTGCTCGGGGCGCCGTTCTACGTCATGGAGCACGTGGACGGGACCCCCTACCGGACCGCCGGGCAGCTCGCGGAGCTCGGCCCCGAGCGCACCCGGCGGGCGGTGCTGGGCCTGGTGGACACCCTGGTCGACCTGCACGCGGTGGACCCGGACGCGGTGGGGCTGGGCGACTTCGGCCGGCCCGAGGGCTTCCTGGACCGGCAGCTGCGCCGCTGGGGCAAGCAGCTCGCGGCCTCCCGGGGCCGGGAGCTCGCCGGGATCGACGAGCTGCACGGGGCACTGGGACGGGCCCTGCCCCGCTCCCCCGCGCCGGCCGTGGTGCACGGGGACTTCCGGCTGGACAACGTCCTGATCGGCGGGCCGGACGACACGATCCGGGCGGTGCTGGACTGGGAGATGTCCACGCTGGGCGATCCGCTGACGGACCTCGGCCTGCTGGTGATGTACAGCTCCGACCTGGGCCTGGCCGATTCCCCGGTCAGCACCACGAGCGGGGCGCCCGGCCATCCGGCGCCCGCCGAGCTGGTCGAGCGGTACGCCGCCCGCTCGGGGCGGGACACCGGGTCGATCGCCTGGTACACGGCCTTCGCCTGGTTCAAGCTCGCCGTGATCCTCGAAGGCATCCACTACCGGTACGTGCTCGGGCAGACGGTCGGCGCGGGCTTCGACCGGATCGGCGAGCTGGTCCCGGTCTTCATCGAGCACGGACTGACCACCCTCCAGGAAGGCTGAGGAGCCGCACCGCATGGACTTCGCATTCGACACCCGGACCGAGGAACTCCGCGGGCGGCTGCTCGCGTTCATGGAGGAGTACGTCCACCCGGCGGAAGCCCTCGCCGCCGAGCAGCGCGCACGGCTGGCCTCGCCCTGGGACACCCCGGCCGTCTTCGGCGAACTGAAGGCCGAGGCGCGCCGCCAGGGCCTGTGGAACCTCTTCATGCCCGACGAGGAGTACGGCGCGGGGCTGACCAACCTCCAGTACGCGCCGCTCGCCGAGATCACCGGCCGCAGCCCGCACCTGGCGCCGATGGCGACCAACTGCGCGGCCCCGGACACCGGGAACATGGAGCTGCTCGCGCAGTTCGGCGACGAGGCGCAGAAGAAGCAGTGGCTGGAGCCGCTGCTGGCCGGGGAGATCCGCTCCGCCTTCGCGATGACGGAGCCGGAGGTGGCCTCCTCGGACGCGTCGAACATCGAGACGCGCATCGAGCGCGACGGCGACTCGTACGTGGTCACGGGGCGCAAGTGGTACATCTCGGGGGCGATGAACCCGGACTGCAAGGTCTTCATCGTGATGGGCAAGACCGACCCGGACGGGGCCGATCCGCGCCGCCGGCAGTCGATGGTCCTGGTCCCGCGCGACACCCCGGGCCTGGAGGTGCGCCGGGCGATGACGGTGTACGGGTACGCGGACCACGACCACGGCGGCCACGCCGAAGTCGTCTTCGACGGGGCCCGGGTCCCGGCGGGGAACCTGATCGGCGGGGAGGGCGCCGGCTTCGCCATCGCCCAGGCCCGGCTCGGCCCGGGCCGGATCCACCACTGCATGCGGCTGATCGGAATGGCGGAGCGGGCCGTGGAGCTGATGTGCCGGCGCGCGGTGGGGCGTACGGCCTTCGGGAAGGAGCTCGCCGCGCAGGGCGTCGTGCAGAACTGGATCGCGGACGCCCGGGTCACCATCGAGCAGCTGCGGCTGCTGGTGCTGAAGACGGCCTGGCTGATGGACACGGTGGGCAACCGGGGCGCGCACACCGAGATCCAGGCCATCAAGATCGCGACCCCGCGCGCGGTCGTGGGGATCCTGGACCAGGCGGTGCAGCTGCACGGCGCGGGCGGGGTCAGCCAGGACTTCCCGCTCGCCGAACTGTGGGCGGCGGCGCGGACCCTGCGGCTGGCGGACGGGCCGGACGAGGTGCACCAGCGTTCGCTGGCGCACCGCGAGCTCAAGCGGTACCGCGCCTGAGCCGGCCCTTCCGCCGCGGGGTCAGCGGATCTCAGCGGGTCTCAGCGGGTCCAGTGCGGGTCGCGCCCGGTGAACGCCAGGAGCTTCTCCGCACGGTTCGCGCCGTCCGCGACGGTCAGCGCCGGCGCGTACTTCCCGTACGAGTCGCGCACGAAGTCGACGATCCGGGACGCGATGTCCTCCAGCGCTCCTGCCATCTCCTCGGTCAGCGGCAGGTCCTGCCCGGTGGCCCTGGCGATGTCCCACGCGTGGACGGCGGCGTCGAGGGCCGCGACGGCGGCGCCCGCCCCGGCGGGCATGGGCCCCATCGGGGTGGGCACGCTCTCGGCGTCCCTCCCCGACTCCCAGGCGGCGGCCGCCGACTCCAGCACCGCCGCCAGGTCCGCGACCGGGTCCCCGGCCGTCGTGTCCGCGGGCTCGAACGGGTCGCCCGCGGGCGCGGTCCCCGTGATCTGCATGACCAGCGCCTGCTGGTCCAGCCGCGCGTGGTTCAGCACCTGGGCCACCGTCCACTCCGAACAGGGCGTGGCGTCCCCCCAGGCCCCGTCGGGGACGCCGCGTACGGCGGTGAGCAGGTAGTCGTGCGCGTCCGCGAGCAGTTTGAAACCGTCGACGGTCATCCGTCGCCCTCCCGTAGTCCCGGAACCGGATCGGACGTCACGATAGATCACGCGCCGACGGAGCCCCGGGACGCCGTGGAGCGGCCGGCCGCCGCCGCGATGACCTCGTCGAGGACCTCGCGGGAGCGGAGGAGGTCGCCGATCATCCGGTCGATCCGGTCCCGTTCGCCGGCCAGTTCGGCCACAAGGGCCGGGGTGGCGCGCACGGAGGGGCCGCCGTCCTCGTCGCGCATGCAGGGCAGGATCTGCCTGATCCTGGAGCTGTTCAGGCCGGCCGCGTAGAGTTCCTGGATCCGGATGACCCGGTCGACGGCCCGCTCGGGGAAGTCCCGGTGGCCGCCGGGCGTCCGGTCGGACGCCAGCAGGCCCTGCTGCTCGTAGTAGCGCAGCGAACGCTCACCGACCCCGGTGCGCGCCGCCAGTTCACCGATCCGCACGGCCACCTCCTGGGCTCCCGCCCTTGAACCTGACACTGGTGTCAGGTTCTACGGTACCGGCATGACGCAGACACGACAGACCCCCGCCGCCGCATCCCGCCTCTTCGAACCCGCCCGCCTCGGCGGCCTGGAGCTGTCCAGCCGCCTGGTGATGGCCCCGCTGACCCGCAACCGCGCCGGGGCCGACGGGGTGCCCGGGGAGCTCATGGCCACCCACTACGCCCAGCGCGCCTCGGCCGGCCTGATCATCGCCGAGGGCACCACTCCGAACGCCGTCGGGCAGACCTACCCGCACATCCCCGGCATCCACACCCCGGCCCAGATCGCCGGGTGGCGCCGGGTCACCGACGCCGTGCGCGCCGCCGGCGGGCGGATGTTCCTCCAGCTCCAGCACGGCGGCCGGGTCGGGCACCCCGACACCAGCGGGCACGTGCCGCTCGCGCCGTCGGCCGTGCGCTTCCCGGAGCCGCTGCAGACCCCGGGCGGGCTGCGGGAGGGCGTCACGCCCCGCGTGATGAGCGAGGAGGACGTCCGCTCCACCATCGCCGACTTCGCGAGCGCCGCCCTGAACGCCGTCGAGGCGGGCTTCGACGGGGTCGAGGTGCACTCGGCCAACGGCCACCTGCTCCACCAGTTCCTCGCCGGGAACACCAACCTGCGCACCGACGCGTGGGGCGGGTCCGTCGCGAACCGGATCCGGTTCCCCGTCGAGGTGGTCCGGGCCGTCGCCGAGGCCGTCGGGCCGGAGCGGGTCGGCGTGCGGATCTCCCCCGGGACGAACGTCAACGGCGTACGGGAGGACGACACCGAGCTGCTCTACCCGGCGCTGGTGGCGGCCCTCGCGGAGGTGGGGCCGGCCTACCTGCACCAGGTCCACTCCGACCCGGACCTGCCCCTCTTCGCCGAGATCCGCGGGGCCTGGCCCGGCACCCTGATCGCCAACCCCCGGCTCTCCCACGAGGAACTCGCCGCCGACGCGGGCCGCCTCAAGGGCGAACGGCTGCTGGCCGCGGGCGCCGACCTGGTCGCGCTGGGGCGGGGCTTCCTGGCCAACCCCGACCTGGTGGAACGGCTGCGCGCGGGGGCGCCGCTCAACGCGCTCCGCCCGGAGTTCCTGATGCACGTACAGGGGGCCGAGGGCTACAACGACTACCCGGCGCTGGTCCCCGCCCTCGCCTAGGGGCGCAGGGAGCGGAGCAGCAGGTCGGCGAGGTGGTCGGCGACCTGGCGCGGGGTGAGCGGGCCGTCCGTGCGGTACCAGGTGGACAGGTGGTGCACGGAGCCGAAGTAGTAGTCGACCACGAGGTCGGCGGGAGTGGCCGTGGCGAAGACCCCGTCGCGCATGCCCTCCTCGACCAGCGCGCGGAACCGCTCGTGGTAGCGCCGGCGCTCGGCCCGCACCTGCTTGTACTTCTCCGGGCTGAGCTGGTGCATCGACCGGAAGAAGATCATCGCGTCGTCGAGGTTCTCGATGGTGGTGACCACGACGTCGGCCGCGGCGGCGCGGAGCCGCTCCTCGACGGGGGCGTCGGAGTCGGCCACGGCGTCGAGCCGCTGCTGCTGGAGGCGCAGCATCCGCGCGTACACCTCGTGCAGCAGGTCGTCCTTGGAGCCGAAGTAGTGGTAGAGGGCGCCCTTGGTCACCCCGGCCGCCTCGACGATCTCCTGGACGGAGGTGCGGTCGTAGCCGCGTTCGGCGAAGAGCCGGGTGGCGACGGCCAGCAGCCGCTGCGGCACCGGGGTCTCCCGGTTTCCGTCCTCGGGGCCCTCGGTGGTCCTGGCGGCCATGGCGCTCGCCTTCCTCTCCTGATCCTCCGACTGTTTTCAGCCGCGGTCGCGCAATTCTCGTCGCAGGATCTTGCCACTGGTGGTCTGCGGAAGGACAGGCAGGACCTCGACCTGGCGCGGGTACTTGTACGCGGCCAGGCGGTCGGCGCAGTACGCGGCGAGTTCCGCGGGCTCCGCCGCGGCGCCCGGCCGCAGGCTCACGTACGCCTTCACCGTCTCCCCGCGGTAGGGGTCGGGCACGCCGACCACGGCCGCCTCGCGTACGGCGGGGTGGGTGTAGAGCACGTCCTCCACCTCCCGGGGCCAGACCTTGAACCCGGAGGTGTTGATCATGTCCTTCTTGCGGTCGACGACGTAGAGCCAGCCGTCGGGGTCCATGAACCCGATGTCCCCGGTGCGCAGTTCGCCGTCCGGGAAGGCGGCGGCGGTGGCGTCGGGCAGCCCCCAGTAGCCGGGGACGACCTGCGGCCCGCGCACGGCTATCTCCCCGGCCTCCCCGAACGGGAGCTCGGCGCCGTGCTCGTCGAGGATCCGTACGACGGTCTGCGCGCCCGGGACCCCGACGGAGAGGGTGCCGGTGGCGGGGTCGACGGGCGCTTCGAGGTGGGCGGGGACCGAGGCGCAGGGGGCGGTGCACTCGGTGAGGCCGTAGCCGTTGCGCAGGTAGAACCCGAAGTCGGCGCGGAGTCGTTCGACGAGGGCGGGCGGGAGCGGGGCGCCGCCGGAGGAGAGCACCTGGAAGGAGGCGAAGTGGTCCCGGGTGGCGTCGGGGTGCGCGGCGAGGGCCGTGAAGGCGGTGGCCGGGCCGATGGCGTAAGCGGGCCGGTGTTCGAGGAAGGCGTCGAGAACGGCCCCGGGGTGGAAGCGGTGCGTGAGGACGAGGGTGCCGGCGTTGACGAAGCAGGCGGCGAGCTCGCAGACGAGGCCGGTGATGTGGAAGAGCGGGGCGAGCGCGAAGTACCCGGCGCCCTCGGGAACGGGGTGGCCGGTGACCTGGCGGGTGGCGTTGTAGGTGATGGCCCCGTGCGTGTTCATGGCGCCCTTGGGGGTGCCGGAGGTACCGGAGGTGTAGCTGATGAGGGCGACATCGGCACCGCCCAGCCCGGGATCCCCCGGCCCGGGATACCCCTGCCGGGCCACGAGAAGCAGCTCGACGACATCCGCCCCCGGACCCACTGCGGGCCCCGCGGGCACTTCCAGCCCGGCCGGCACCTCCGGCCCCTCCGGCACCTCCAGCCCCGCCGGCGTTCGAGGCGCGGGGGTCCGGGGGCGGAGCCCCCGGGTTCGTGGAGCCGCGCCGGCGATCGAGGCGGGAACGGTGGAAGTGCGGGTCCCCCCGGACGGAGTCCGGGGGAGGGTAGGGGACGGCTCCGCGCAGCGGGACCCGACAGGAGCCGCGTCGGACTCCGGGGCGGGGGCCGGGAAGGTGCGGGGGTCGTTGCGGGTCTGGAGGTCGGTGCTGCGGGCCGTGAGGACGGTTCGCACGGCGGAGCCGGCCACCGCCTCCCCCAGGTACTCCCCCCACGCACCCCCCTCGCACACCAGCACGGCCGCCCCGGAATCCCGCAGGACGTGCCCCGCCTCCCCCGCCTTGTACATCGGGTTCAGCGGGACGACCACCGCCCCGGCCTTCCACGCACCCAGCACCGCGAGCACGAAGTGCGGGGTGTTCTGCAGCATGACCGCCACCCGGTCGCCCCGGCCGACCCCCCGCCCGGCGAGGTACCCGGCGACGGAGTCGGACAGCGCGTCGGCCTCGGCGTAGGAGATCCGGCCGTCGAAGTACGCGAGGGCCGTGCGCTCCGGCGCCCGGGCCGCGGCGGCCCGGAAGGCGTCCGGCACGCTCGCCGGCGGCGTCACCGGCGCCAGCTGGGCGGGGCTCAGCCGGCCCAGCCACGGCCGGGCGGCGTACGGGGACCCGGAGGGGGCGGCCGTCACGAGCCCTCCCACTTCTGCTGGAGGCGGTTCATTCCGCGCAGCCACCGCTCGGGGTCGGTCGCGCGGGCGGCGTGGAAGTCCGCCACCTCGGGGTGCGGGAGGATCAAGAACCGGCCCTTCTCCATGCCGTCGAACAGTGCCTCGGCGACCGTTTCCGGCTCGATCGCGGTCGGCGCCAGGACCAGCTCCCCCGCCGAACCGGAGGCGGTCAGCATGTCGGTGCGCACCCCCTGGGGGCAGATGGCGTGGACCTGGACGCCCCGGTGGCGGTAGGTCAGCGACAGCCATTCCGCGAAGGCGAGGGCACCGTGCTTGGTGACACTGTACGGGGCCGCTCCGATCATGGTCAGCAGCCCGGCGGCGGAGACCGTGGACACGAAGCGGCCGCTGCCGCGCTCCAGCCAGTCGGGCAGCAGGGCCCGCGCGGCACGTACGTGCGCCATGACGTTGGTGTCCCAGGCGGCCTCCCAGACGGCCTCGTCCGCGAAGGCGTCGCCGCCGGAGGCGAGTCCGGCGTTGGCGCAGTACACGTCGACGGTGCCGCCGAGGGCCTCGCGGGCCTCCCCGACGACCGCGGAGGCGTCGCCGGGGACGGCGATCGCCCGGGCGCCGGTCGCCGCGATGGCCCCGGCCACCGAGGCGGCCTTGGCCGCGTCGAGGTCGTTGACGACGACGGCGGCCCCCTCGGCGGCGAAGCGGTGGGCGAGGGCCGCGCCGATGCCGCCGCCCGCGCCGGTGACGACGACTCGCTGGTCCTGGTACGCGCTCGCGCTCACGGGGGTCACCTCTCGTCACTGCCGGCTGCCGGCCGGACCGGCCGGATCCCGGCAGACTAACCAGTCGGTATGTGAGGGCGGAAGGGGTGCGGGCCCTAGCGTGGCGGGATGACGCTGTCGCGACGCGGGGTGCTGGGGATGGCGGGGGCCGTGGGGGCCGCGGGAGCCCTGGGGGGCGCGGCGGCGGGGCCGGCGGCCGCCGACGGGCGGGTGCGCACCGGCTTCGAGCGGCTCGCCGCCGACGGGTACGCGGAGCTCGCCGGGCAGCGGGTCGGGGTGGTCACCAACCCCACCGGGATCACCGCCGACGCCCGCCACCTGGTCGACGTACTGCACGCCGACGAGCGGGTGGACCTGGTCGCGGTGTTCGGGCCGGAGCACGGCTTCCGCGGGACGGCTCAGGCCGGCGGCTCCGAGGCGGCCGGCCGCGACCCGGCGACGGGGCTTCCGGTGTACGACACGTACGGCAGGAGCGGGCAGCAGCTCGCGGACGTGTTCACGGCGGCGGGCGTCGACACGGTCGTCTTCGACATCCAGGACGTCGGGGCGCGCTTCTACACCTACATCTGGACGCTGTACGACTGCATGCGCGCGGCCGCGCTCGCCCGCAAGGCGGTGGTGGTGCTGGACCGGCCCAACCCGGTGGGCGGGCGGCGGGCGGCCGGGCCGGTGCTGGAGCGGGCGTACGCGAGCTTCGTGGGCCGGGAGCCGGTCGCGCTGGCGCACGGGATGACGGCGGGCGAGCTGGCCCTGCTGTTCAACGGGGAGTTCCTGAAGGGCGCCGGCCCCCGGCTGCGGGTGGTGCCGGTGTCGGGGTGGCGGCGGGGGTCCTTCTTCGGGGAGACCGGCCTGCCGTGGCTGCCGCCGAGCCCGAACATGCCGACCCCGGACACGGCTCTCGCGTACGCGGGAACCTGCCTCTTCGAGGGGACCAACCTGTCCGAGGGCCGGGGTACGACCACGCCCTTCGAGGTGGTGGGCGCGGAGGGGGTCGACCGGCGGTGGGCGGAGGCGGCGAACGGGCTGGGGCTGCCCGGGGTGTGGTTCCGGGAGACCTGGTTCACGCCCGCGTTCTCCAAGCACGCCGGCAAGGTCTGCGGCGGGGTCCGGCTGGTCGTGCACGACCGGGAGGCCTTCGATCCGGTCCGGGCGGGGATCGGGCTGCTGGTGACGGCGCGGCGGGTGTGGAGCGGGTTCGGGTGGCGTGCGGACCACTGGATCGACCGGCTGGCCGGCTCGGACCGGGTGCGGACGATGGTGGACGCGGGCGCGGGGGTGGACGAGATCGCGGGCGCCTGGGCCGGCGGGCTGGCCGGGTTCTCCGCGGTCCGGGCGGGGTATCTCCTCTACCCCTGACCCGGGCCGGGGCCTGCCCGCCTCCCCCCGGACCCGTGCCGGACCTCCTGCGGACCGGTGCCGTCACGGGTCTGGCCGACGCGGCCCGGCGGCGGGATGCTGCGAGCACGGAGGCGGCGCGCGGGAAGGGGGAGGCCATGGTGGACAGCGGTGGTGCGGCGGCGTTCGGAGCCGGGATCGGGGTGGGTCCGTACCAGGAGCTGACCTTCGACGCCCAGGGCGACGTGGACCCCGCCACGCGGGCGGCGGTGGCCCGGATCGAGGCGACGGACCTGCTGGTCTTCGCGCACGGCTGGAACAGCGACCGGTCCACCTCGACCCGGCTCTTCGACCGCTTCTTCGCACCCTTCCCGGGGCTGGTGGGGGCGGGGGTGCGGCTGGGGTACGTGGGGGTGGTGTGGCCTTCGATCCGCTTCCCGGACGAACCGATCCCGGACTTCGACCCGCACGGCGCCCTGCCGGGCGCGGAGGCCGGGACGGCCCTCGACGACGCCACGCGCGCGGCCCTCGGCGTGTTCTGGCCGGGGCGGGAGGCGGAGCTCGACCGGGTCGCCGCGCTGCTCGCGCAGCAGCCCGAACCGCTCGCCGCGCTGCCCGAGTTCGGGGCGCTGGTGGGCCGGCTCGTGGACGCCGACCCGGTGGGCGCGGCCGTCGCCCCGGAGGTGCCGGCCGTCTTCGCGGGGGACGCCGTCGAGGTGTGCCGGGCGCTGGCCGAGGCCCTCGCCGAGGCGGGGGGTGCGCCGGCGGTCGCGCTCGGCGACGGGGCGCGCGCCCTGTGGGGCGGTGCCAAGGAGCTGCTGCGCCAGGCCACGTACTACGAGATGAAGAAGCGGGCCGGGGTGGTCGGCGAGCACGGGCTCGGACCGGTCCTCACCGACCTCGCGGGGCGCCGGCCTGCCCTGCGCGTCCACCTGGTCGGCCACAGCTTCGGCGCCCGGGTGGCGTCCTTCTCGCTGCGGGCCGTACCGGACGGGGCCCGGCACGTGAAGTCGCTGACGCTGCTCCAGGGGGCCTTCTCGCACTACGCGTTCAGCGAGCGGCTCCCCCACGACCGGCGGCGCGGAGGGGCTCTGGGCGGGCTCCAGCGCCGGGTGGACGGACCGGTGGTGGCCTGCCATTCCGCCCACGACTCCGCGCTGCGCGTGTTCTACCCGCTGGCTTCCCGGATGGCGGGGGATTCGGCCGGTCTGCTCGGCTTCGACGAGCGGTGGGGCGCGGTCGGGCACGACGGGGTGCAGGCGGTGCCCGGCGCGCCGCGGCTGAGCTTGGAGGCGGCCCTGCGGGGCGGGCTGCCGGAGGCCGGTTGCGTCAGCGTGGACGCGGGCTCCGTGGTGTGCCGCGGCGGTGCTCCGTCGGGGGCGCACAGCGACATCTGCCACGAGGAACTGGCCCGGATCGTGGTCGGGGCGGGGCGCATGGGGCGCTGAGTTCCGGCCATGTGCCACCCGCACGCCTCGACCGCCCCCGCATGCGCCCACATCCTGCCGGGCATGTTGGGCACGTCGCGGGGGGTCGCTTCGTTCGACGGAGTGATGCGGCCGGTGGTGTGGGCATGGCACGGCGGAGGTGAAGGTACGGTGGCAGGTTTTCGGAGTCTCGCCTATCAGGTGCGCGACGCGCGCAACGACCGGGCCCTGCGGCGCCATTCGCTGCGCCGCTGCCTGGAGCGGTTCGCGCCCTACGGGCACCGGGCGACGTGGTGGCACCTGTGCGACCGGCACGGGATCGCGCCCGAGGACCGGGGTGCGGACCCGCTGCGGCTGGTCGCGGCGCTGGAGGAGCTGGAGGAGGCGCGGGCGGTGTGGCTGGAGTACGAGAGGCAGTTCGCGGCGCGGCGCAGACGTGAGAAGCACGACGGCGTGCGGCGGCCGGAGTGGGCCTGGGGCGGCAGCGGGGACGCCGTGGTGCGGTGTGCCGATCCGGGTGTGCGGCCGGAGGGGACGTTGGGCGAGGTGCTGCGGCGGCTGATCACGGCCCTGGAGTCGGAGCCGGGGACCGCGTGCCCGGTCTGCGGCGAGGAGGAGCTGCGCTGGCCGGCCGCGCTGCCGGGGCCGTCGGCGTGGGCCGGTGCGTGGTCGTGGGACGGGCCGGTGTGCGGGGGCTGCGGGATCGTGGTGCCCCGGCCGGCGCTGGCGGAGGCGGCGGTGGGACACCAGGCGGCGGGCGCGGCGTGAGCGGGGCGGGCGGTGGCGGCCGGGCGGCCGCGGCGGTGCTCCAGGTCGCGCTGAACGGCTCGCGGGACGCGGCCGAGGGGGCGGCGGTGCCGCTGTCCCCGGGGGATCTGGCCCGGTCGGCGCTGGAGGCGGTGGCCGCCGGGGCGGATGAGGTGCTGGTGCACCCGCGGACCCCGTGCGGGCGGGAGAGCCTCTCGCCCCGGGTGGTGGGGCCGGTGCTGGAGGAGATGCGCGGCGCGGGGGTCCGCGTACCTCTGACGGTGCCGGCGGGGGTCGCCGCCGAGCCGGATCCGGCGGGGCGGCCGGCGCGGGTGCGGTCCTGGACGGTGCTGCCGGACCGGGCGGCGGTGCCGTTCGCGGAGCCCGGGGCCCGGGAGTTGGCGGCGGCCCTGCTGGAGCGCGGGGTGGCGGTGGACGCGGTGGTCCCGCTGGGCGGCGGGGCCGGGCCGGAGCCTCTGGCCCGGTTCCTGGAGTGGGCCGCGCCGGAGCCGGCCCGGGTCCGGCTGGTGGCGGAGCTGGCGGAGGCCGATCCGGCGCTGGTGGCGGGGCTGCGGTGGCTGCCGCCGGTGCCGGTGCTGCTGTTCGGGCGGGAGGCCGCGGCCTGGCCGGTGCTGCGGCTGGCCGCGCGGTGCGGGGCGGGCGCGCGGATCGGCGTGGCGCAGGTGCTGCGGCTTCCGGACGGGCGGCCGGCGCGCTCGAACGCCGAACTGGTGGCGGCCGCCCTCGGCTTGCGGGGCGGGGCCGCCACCGGGACGGCTACCGGGACTGCTGATGGGACGGCTACTGGGACAGCCGGGAGCCGGTGAAGCGCTCGCCGAAGACGTCGTCCGGGTTGGACAGCGCACAGGTCTTCAGCGAGAGGCAGCCGCAGCCGATGCAGTCGTCCAAGTGGTCGCGCAGGCTGCTGAGTTGCTTGATCCGCTGGTCCAGTACGGCACGCCAGTTCTCGGACAGTCGCGCCCAGTCCTCGCGCGTGGGGGTGCGCCCCTCCGGCAGCTGGGACAGCGCCTCGCCGATGCTGGCGAGCGGGATGCCCACGCGCTGGGCGGCCCGCACGAAGGCGACCCGGCGCAGCGCCTCGCGGCTGTAGCGGCGCTGGTTGCCGGAGGTGCGGCGGCTGCTGATCAGCCCCTTGGCCTCGTAGAAGTGCAGGGCGGAGACGGCCGCTCCGCTGCGCGCGGACAGCTGGCCGACGGTCAGTTCGTGGACTTTCTCGGGAATCTGCGGCACACGGCCGAGCCTAGTCGGACGTCCGTTGACAGACGTACCAGGACCCCAGCATGCTGAGCAAGCGCTTATTCGACTGAGGGGCCGGAAACGGCAGTGGACAGCGGAAGACAGGGGCAGGGCATGGCCGGACCGAGGATCTTCACATCCGCCGACGAGCTGCGCGCCGGAATCGGCGAACCGCTCGGCCCGAGCGGGTGGCTGGAGGTGGACCAGAAGCGGATCGACCTCTTCGCCGACGCGACCGGCGACCACCAGTGGATCCACGTGGACCCCGAGCGCGCCGCCACCGGGCCCTTCGGCTCCACCATCGCGCACGGCTACCTGACGCTGTCCCTGCTGCCGAGCCTGGTCCCGCAGATCATGCGCGTCGAGGGCATGCGGATGGGCATCAACTACGGCACGGACAAGGTGCGTTTCCCCGCCACGGTCCCGGTCGGCTCGCGACTGCGCGCCACCGCCGTGATCACCTCGGTCACCGAGGCGGGCGGCGGCGTACAGGTCGCGGCGACGGTGACCGTGGAGCGCGAGGGCGGCGAGAAGCCGGTGTGCGTCGCCGAGTCGGTGTCCCGCTACTACTTCTGAACTACTTCTGGGCCGTCCCGGCGGCCGGGCGTGCGCCCACCATGCGGAGCACGAGGTCGGCGTACAGCGCGCCGACCTCGTCGGGCGTGCGCTGCCCGGCGGTGCTGAACCAGCGGGCGACGTCGATGCACAGCGACAGCACGGCGAGCGTGGTGCCCGGGACGTCGGGGACGTCGAACTCCCCGGCCCGCACGCCGTCGGCGAGGATCCGGCGCACGGCGGCGTCGCTCAGCCGGCGCAGGGCGACGATCTCGGTGCGGTGCTCCGGGGCGAGCGCGTCGAGCTCGTACTGGACGACGCGCGCGGTGGTGTGGTGCGCGGCGTGCCAGCGCACGAAGGACCGCACGGCCGCGTCCAGCCGGTCGGCGGCCGCCCCCGGGCCGGAGGCGGCGGTCTCCAGGATCTCCAGCGCCTTGTCGTGGCCTATCCGGCTGATCCGGTGGAGCAGCTCTTCCTTGGTCTTGTAGTGGATGTAGAGCGCGGCCGGGCTCATCCCGGCGCGGCCGGCGATGTCCCGGGTGGTGGTCGCGTGGTACCCGCGCTCGGCGAAGGCGTCGACGGCCGCCACGAGCAGCCGCCGCGCGGCGTCGGGGGTGACCTCCGACCACGGCACGTAGCCGCCGCTCGTCTCCGCCGCGCTGTCCATCGCTCGCCCACCCTCTTCGCCCTGTAGGAAGACGCCAGCTTACCGGAGGGTGAGCAAGCGCTTAGGGGAGTCGGCGCTCCGGGGCTATTTCGGCGAGAAGGGGTCGTACTCCGCCATCATCTTCTCCATCCGGGCCTGGTCGACCCGGCTGACGATCTGCGTCGCCTCCTGCCGGTCGCGGACCACCTTGGCCAGGGTGAAGGCGGAGGTGGTCAGGTAGAGGACGGCGATCCCGAGGAAGGCCCGGACCCAGCCGTCGACGTCCATGTTGTAGATCCCCACGGCGACGGCGGCCAGGGCGATGCCGAAGGAGGCGACGGCCTGGCCGTAGTACGCACCCGTGTTCTGCTGCTTGACCGGTGTCTCGTTCATGGGCCCAGCATCGGGCGCCGTGACGCGGGCCACATCCGCGCGGGTACTCAGACGCGTACTCATGCGCACGGGCCTCAGAAGGCGGAGACCCCGGTACGGGCGCGGCCGATGAGCAGCTTCTGGATCTGGCTGGTGCCCTCGTAGAGGGTCATGACCCGGGCGTCGCGCAGCAGCTTGCCGGCCGGGTACTCGTCGACGTAGCCGTAGCCGCCGTGCACCTGGAGGGCGTTGCTCGCGGCGCGCACCGCGGCTTCGGAGGCGAAGAGCTTGGCGGTGGAGGACTCGGTGGCGAAGGGCCGCCCGCGGTCGATCAGGTCGGCGACCCGCCAGGTCAGCAGCCGGGCCGCGTCGACGTCGACCGAGATGTCGGCGATCAGCTCCTGCACCAGCTGGTGGTGGGCGATCGGCTTGCCGAACTGCTCGCGCCGGGCCGCGTACGAGACCGCCGCGTCCAGCGCCGCCTGGGCGATGCCGACGCAGCCGGCGGCCACCGACATCCGGCCCTTGGCCAGCGCCGACATCGCCACGGAGAAGCCCTTGCCCTCGGGGCCGAGCATCGCCGAGGCGGGGACCCGGACGGCGTCGAGGGTGAGTTCGGCGGTGGCCTGGCCGCGCAGGCCCAGCTTGCCGTGCACCTCGCGGCGGGTCAGGCCGGGGCTGTCGGCGGGGACCAGGAAGGCGGAGATCCCCCGGTGGCCGGGGATCGCCGGGTCGGTCCGGGCGAAGAGGAGGACCACGTCGGCCCAGGTGCCGTTGGTGATGAACATCTTGCTGCCGCTGATGACGTACGCGTCCCCCTCGCGCACGGCGCGGGTGGTGAGGGCGGCCGCGTCGGAGCCGGTGCCGGGCTCGGTCAGGCCGAAGCAGCCGAGCGCCTCGCCGGAGCAGAGCCGGGGCAGCCAGGTCCGCTTCTGCTCCTCGGTGCCCCAGGCGGCGACGGTCTTGGCGACCAGGCCGAGGGAGACGGAGACGATGCCGCGCACGGCGGAGTCCCCGCGGCCGAGTTCCTCGGTGACGAGGACGTAGGAGAGGTGGTCGCCGCCGGAGCCGCCGTACTCCTCGGGGACGGTGAGACCGAGGAAGCCGAGGCCGCCGAGCTTCTTCACGATGGAGCGGTCCACGCTCTCGGCGCGGTCCCACTCGGCGGCGTACGGGGCGATCTCGCGGTCGGTGAACTCGCGGGCCAGGCGGCGCACGGCCTCCTGCTCCTCGCTCAGCTCCAGGTTCACGGGGCCCTCCCGGGGCGTGGTCCGGCCGCTCGCGGGGCTCTTAAACTAGCGGCGGTAGTTTATGGCGGGGCAGGGCCTACTATGTGGCGCATGGCCAGACCGCGCAAGCCCCTCCTCAGCAGAGACCGCATCGTCGAGGCGGCGGGCGTGCTCGTGGACGAGGAAGGGCTGGAGGCGGTCTCGACGCGGCGGCTGGCCGCCGCCCTCGGGGTGAGCGGGCCCTCGCTCTACAACCACTTCCGGACCAAGGACGCGATCCTGGAGGCCGTCGCGGACGCGGTGAGCGCGAAGGTCGACCTGTCGATGTTCGACGACGGGTCCGGCGGCGGGTGCGAGGGCACGTCCGGCGGCGGGTCCGGCGGGGCGTCCGGCGGCGGCAAGGACTGGCGGGGCGCCCTGTACGACTGGGCGCACTCGTACCGCGAGGCCCTCTCGGACCACCCGAACATCGTCCCCGTGCTGGCCCGCGGGCCGGGCCGGCGCCCGGCGGGGCTGCGGCTCGCGGACGCGGTGTTCGGGGCCATGACCGCGGCGGGATGGCCCCCGGCCCAGGCGACCCGGATCGGCGCGCTGATGCGGTACTTCATCCTGGGCTCGGCGGTGGCCTCGTTCGCCGGGGGCTTCGTGGACGACGAGACGGCGTACGACCCGGCGGACTACCCCCACCTGGGCCAGGCCCACCTGCTGGCGGAACGCCGGCGGGAGGTGGACGAGGGCGCCTTCGAGACGGGCCTGACGGCCCTCCTCGACGGCCTGGCCCTCCAGTACGAGGCCCTGCGGGCGGGCGCACCGGGGGCGTAGGGCCCGGGGCCGCCGCGCCCTGCGCCCGGCCGCTAGAAGACCACCAGCGAGCGGCCGCCCTTGCCCGCGACCATGGCGTCGAAGGCGGCCGGGATGCCGTCCAGGGTGATGCGGTCGGTGACCATGGAGCCGAGGTCGAGGCGGCCGGCCCGGACGTGCTCGGCGATCACCGGGAGGTCGCGGGCCGGGTCGCTGTTTCCGTAGACGCAGCCGCTGAGGGTGCGGGCGAAGTGGAAGATCTCCAGCGCGTGGAAGGCCACCTGCTGGTCCTTGCCGCCGATCCCGACGACCGTGGTGCGGCCGCCCCGGCGGGTGGACTCCCAGGCCGTGCGGATGGTCGCGGCGCGGCCCACGCACTCCACGGCCACGTCGGCGCCCTGCCCGCCGGTGAGGCCGCGGATCTGCTTGGCGGTGGTGTCGGAGGCGACGACGAAGTCGGTGGCCCCGGCGGCGCGGGCCAGCTCCTCCTTGGCCGGGGACACGTCCACGGCCACGATCGGCCCGGCCCCGGCGATCCGCGCGGCCTGGAGGGCCGCGAGGCCGACCCCGCCGACGCCGAACACCGCGACCGACTCGCCCGGGCGGACCTGGGCGCTGTGGTGCACGGCGCCGTAGCCGGTCAGGACGGCGCAGCCGAGGAGGGCGGCCTCGGGGAGCGGGATCCCGGCGGGCGCGGGCAGCACGCAGTTCGCCGCGACCACGGTCTCCTCCGCGAAGGCGGCGACGTTGAGCCCGGGGTGCAGCTCGTTGCCGTCGGCGTCATGGGCGTGGACCGCGCCCACCCCGGTCAGGGCCTTGGCGCAGAGCCAGACCTCGCCGATCCGGCAGTGGTGGCACGCCCCGCAGGACGGCGCCCAGTTGAGCACCACCCCGTCGCCCGGGGAGACGTGGGTGACGCCCTCGCCGACGGCGAGGACCGTCCCCGCGCCCTCGTGGCCGAGGACGGCGGGGACGGGCACCCGCATGGTGCCGTCGGTGAGGGACAGGTCGGAGTGGCAGACCCCGGCGGCGGCGAGCCGGACCCGGACCTGCCCGGGTCCGGGGTCGGGCAGCACGATGTCCCGTATCTCCAGCGGGGCTCCGACGGCGGGCAGGATGGCGGCGCGGACCATGGTCGTCGTCTCCGTGTCTTCGGGGCGGCGGGGGTTGCGGGGGCGGGGCTGCGGCGGGGCTTGCGGTCTTCGGCGGGGCTCCGGGCGGGGTCAGAACTGCAGGGACTTGGTCTGGAGGTACTCCCCCAGGCCGTGCGCGCCCAGCTCGCGGCCGACGCCCGACTGCTTGTAGCCGCCGAAGGGCGCGAGCACGTTGAAACGGCCGCCGTTGATGTCCACCTGGCCGGTGTCCATCCGGCGGGCGAACGCCACGGCCGTCTCCTCGTCCGCCGCCCACACCGCGCCGCCCAGGCCGTAGACGGTGCCGTTGGCGATGCGCAGGGCGTCGTCGTGGTCCTCGTAGGGGAGGATCGCCAGCACGGGGCCGAAGATCTCCTCCTGGGCGATGGTCATGTCGGGGGTGACGTCCGCGAAGACCGTGGGCGCGATGAAGTACCCGCGCTCGTGGGGCGCGTCGAGCCCGCCCGCGACGAGGCGGGCGCCTTCCGCGACGCCCTGGTGGATGTACGAGCGCACGCGGTCGCGCTGGACGGCGTTGACGACCGGCCCGAGGCGGGTGGCCCGGTCGCGGGGGTCGCCCGAGGGATACCCGGCGACGGCGGCGGCCGCGAGGGCGACGGCCTCCTCGTGCTGGTCCCGGTGGACGAGCATGCGGGTGAGCGCGTTGCAGCTCTGGCCGGTGTTGTTCATGACGTGTCCGACGCCCGCCGCGACGGCCTTGGCCAGGTCGGCCCCGGGCAGGATGACGTTCGCCGACTTGCCGCCCAGTTCGAGGGCGACGCGCTTGACGGCGGCGCCGGCGATGGCTCCGATCTTCCTGCCGACGGCGGTCGAGCCGGTGAAGGAGACGAGGTCGACGCCTTCGTGCTCGGCCAGCGCCTGGCCGGCGACCGGGCCGGTACCGGTCACCAGGTTGAAGACTCCGGCCGGGATGCCCGCCTCGTGCACGGCTTCGGCGAAGAGCTGTGCGGTCAGCGGGGTGTCCTCGGCCGGCTTGAGGACGACGGTGCAGCCGGCGGCGAGAGCGGGTGCCACCTTGGCAACGACCTGGTGCAGGGGATAGTTCCAGGGCGTGATGGCCCCGACCACGCCGACCGGCTCCATGAAGACGGTGGAGTTCCCCACCCGCTCCTCGAAGGCGTAGGAGCCGGCGAGTTCGGCGTACGAGGAGGCCACCGCGATCGGGGCGCCCACGTGCACCGCCTCCGCGAAGCCGAGGGGGGAGCCCAGCTCGGCGGTGATGGTCTCGGTGAACTCGCCCTTGCGGGCCGCGAGCACGTCGCGCAGGGCGCCGATCAGCGCTGCCCGCCCGGCCGGAGCCGTGGCCGCCCAGCCGGGGAAGGCCGCGCGGGCCGCGCGTACGGCCGCGTCCACGTCCTCGGCCGTCCCGGCCGGGACGCTGCCGATGACCTGCTCGTCGGCCGGGTTGACCACCTCGATCCGGCCGGTTCCGGCGGCGGGCCGCCATTCCCCGCCGATGTACATCCCGTCGTGGGTCTTCATGGCATTCCTCCCGGGCACCTACGAGCGCGTGGACCTGTCCTCGCCGACAACACCCTACAAACTAGCGCCGGTAGTTTTCGGCCCGCCAGAGGCCGGGGGGTCAGATGATGCCGAAAACCATCCCTGCCGCCAGGACCACGACGGAGGTGAGGGCCGCCCATTTCACGGTGAAGCGGGTGTGGTCGCCGAATTCGACCCTGGCCATGCCGACGAGGACGTAGACGGCCGGAACCAGCGGGCTGGACATGTGCAGGGCCTGCCCGACGAGGGAGGCACGGGCGATCTCCAGCGGGGACACCCCGTGCGCGGCGCCCGCTTCGGCCAGTACCGGCAGGACGCCGAAGTAGAAGCCGTCGTTCGACATGAAGTAGGTGAGGGGCAGGCTCAGCAGGCCGGTGACCAGGGCCATGTGCGGGCCCATCCCCTCGGGGATGGCGCCGACGAGCCAGTCGGCCATGTGCTTGACCATGCCGGTGCCGGTGAGGACGCCGGTGAAGACGGCGGCGGCGAAGACCATCCCGGCGACGTTGAGGACGTTGTCCGCGTGGGCGGCGATCCGGGCCTTCTGGTCCGGCATGTGGGGGAAGTTCACGGTGAGGGCGAGGGCCGCGCCGAGGAGGAACAGCACCGGGATGGGCAGCAGCTCCATGATCATCGCGGTGAGCAGGGCGAGGGTGAGGCCCGCGTTGAACCAGTAGAGGTGCGGACGCAGGGTCGGGCGCCGGGGGGCCAGCCCCTGGAAGCCGTCACCGTCCTCCGGCGAGCCGTCGGCCGGCCCGGCATCGGAGGCCCCGGCGGCGGCTCCGGCGCCGGCTCCGGTGGCGGGGGCTGCCGCGCCCGGGACGGGGGCGGAGCCGGCGGTACGGGTTTCCTGGGAGGCCTCCCCGGCGCCGGTACCGGCCGTCACCAGGGACTCCTCCACGGCCTCCGCGCCGGGCATCACGAGGGAGCCGATCCGGCGGCGCTCCCGGATGCCGAGGACGTAGGCCAGGACGAAGACGAACAGCAGGCCGACCGCGAGGGCCGGGATCATCGGGACGAAGATGTCCGCCGCGTCGAGCTTGAGGGCCGTGGCCGCGCGGGCCGTGGGGCCGCCCCAGGGCAGGGTGTTCATCACGCCGTTGGCGGTCGCGGCGACACCGGTCATCACCACCAGGCTCAGCCCGAGCCGCTTGTACAGCGGGTACATGGCCGAAACCGTGATCATGAACGTGGTCGACCCGTCCCCGTCGAGCGAGACGATCGCGGCGAGGACGGCCGTGCCGACCACCACCCGCACCGGGTCCGCCTTGCAGAAGCGCAGGATGCCCCGGACGATCGGGTCGAAGAGGCCGACGTCGATCATCACGCCGAAGTAGACGATGGCGAACATCAGCATGGCGGCGGTCGGGGCGAGCTTGCCGACGCCGTCGATGACGTAGTCCCCCAGGTGCGCGCCCTTTCCGGCGAACACGCAGAAGAGCGCGGGGATGAGGACGAGCGCCGCGATGGGCGACATTTTCTTCAGCATGATCAGGACCAGGAAGGTCGCGATCATGGCGAAGCCGAGGAAGGTCAGCATGCAGGGAAGGTAGGTGCCGCCTCCTTACGCCAACAAGACGTCCACGCGTGAGCAATACGAGCAAAACCCCAGCTCAGGGCAGGGGTGTCAGGGTGACGGGGAAGCCGTTGAGCACCGCCGTGCCCGAGAGCGGGTCGAGGCGGGTGCCGTCGAGCAGCTGGTTGACGTTGACCCCCGGCTCGGCTCCGGCCACCGCGAGCCGGGTGCCGTCACGGTCGTGGCCCCAGCCGTGCGGGAGGCTGACCACGCCCGTGCGGACCGCGTCGGTGACCTCCACCGGCGCCTCCAGGCTGCCCCCGTCGGCGGTGACGCGGGCGCGGCCTCCGTCGGCCAGGCCGAGCCGGTCCGCGTCGGCGGGGTGGACCTGGAGGGTGCACCGGTTGGAACCTCCGGTGAGGGCCGGGACGTTGTGCAGCCAGCTGTTGTTGGAGCGCAGGTGGCGGCGGCCCACGAGCACCAGGGCGGCGGGGCGGGCGGCAAGCGCCGCGCGCAGCCCGGGGAGCTCGGCCGCGATCGGCTCCGGGAGCAGCTCGATCCTGCCGCTGCGGGTCCGCAGGAGGCCCGGCAGCCGGGGCCGCAGCGGGCCCAGGTCGATGCCGTGCGGGTGGGCGAGGAGCCGCTGCAGGCTGAGCCCCTCCGGCCGGTCGGCGGCGCCGAACAGGTCTCCGTACGGGCCGAGCCGGAGCATCAGGTCGAGTCGGCGCTCCGGTCCGGACTCGCCGGTGAGCTGCCCGGCCAGGGCGGCCGGGTCCGCTCCGTGGAGCGGGGAGCGGCGATCGGCGGTCTCCTTGGCGAGGGCGGCCCGGATCGCCATGTCGTCGACGGCGGACGGCTGGGCGGAGCCGTGCATGCCGGAGACGGCGAGGACGAGTCGCGCGTGGATCTCGCACTCGTCGAGCCGGTCCGCTTCGAGGGGGACGGCGGGCCGGGTGTAGCGGACCTGGTTGCGGACGGCGAACCCGTTGAAGGCGAAGTCGTGGTGGGCGCTCTGCGAGGGCGGCGGCGGGGGCAGGACGACGTGGGCGTGGCGCGAGGTCTCGTTGAGGTACGGGTCGACGCTGACCATGAAGTCGAGCCCGGCGAGGGCCGCGTCGAGCCGCCGGCCGTCGGGGGCGGACAGCACGGGGTTGGCCGCGATGGCGATCAGGGCGCGGATGCGGCCCTCTCCCGGGGTCTCGATCTCCTCGGCCAGGGCGGCGGTGGGCAGTTCGCTCTTGACCTCGGGGTGCCCGCTGACCCGGCTGTGCCAGCGGCCGAGGGCGAACCCCCTGCCGGGCCCGGCGGGCCGGGGGCGCGGACCGGCCGCCGGGAGCGGGAAGAGGGCCCCGCCGGGGCGGTCGAGGTTGCCCGTGAGGATGTTCAGTACGTCCACCAGCCAGCTGGCGAGCGTCCCGTGCTCGACGGTGCAGCTGCCGATCCGCCCGTAGACGGCGGCGGTCGGCGCGGCGGCCAGCTCCCGGGCGAGGGTGCGGATCCGGTCGGCCGGCAGGTCGCAGGCGGGGGCGACCGCCTCAGGAGTGAAACTCCCGAGGGCGTCGGCGAGTTCCCGGAGTCCTTCGGTGTGTTCCGTGAGCGCTCCGGGGTCGGCGAGCTTCTCGGCGAGCAGGGTGTGCGCGAGCGCGGCGAGCAGCAGGGCGTCGCTGCCGGGGCGGGGCGCGAGGTGCGTGTCGGCGAGCTTGGCGGTGCGGGTGCGGCGCGGGTCGACGACGACGAGCGTGCCGCCCCGGGCCCGGAGCGCCTTGAGCCTGCCGGGGAAGTCGGGGGCGGTGCACAGGGAGCCGTTGGACTCGACGGGGTTGGCGCCGACGAGCAGGAGGAAGTCGGTGCGGTCGAGGTCGGGCACGGGGATGGCGAAGGGGTCGCCGAACAGGAGCCCGCTGGAGACGTGTTTGGGCATCTGGTCGAGGGTGCTGGCGGTGAAAAGGTTGCGGGTGCCGAGGGTGTTGACGAGGAGCGGCGGGTAGAGGGCGCCGGCCATGGTGTGGACGTTGGGGTTGCCGAGCACGATGCCGACGGCCTGGGGGCCGTGGTCCTGGACGAGGGCGGGGACGGCGGCGGCGACGGCGTCGTAGGCCTCGTCCCAGGTGGCCTCGCGGAGCCGTCCGGCGCGGCGGACGAGGGGGGTGCGCAGCCGGTCGGGGTCGGCGTCGAGGGCGCCGAAGGCGGCCCCCTTGGGGCAGATGAAGCCGCGGCTGAAGACGTCGTCGCGGTCGCCCCGGGCTCCGGTGACGGTGGTGCCCTCGATGGTGAGGGTGAGGCCGCAGGTGGCCTCGCAGAGGGGGCAGATGCGCGGGGCGGTGCGGGGCATGGGCCCTCCTGGGGGCGGCAGGCTGCGGCGCGGGCACGGCGGGGCCCGAGCATACCGACCGGTAGGCACGGAGGGGAGGGGGTTGCGGCACCCGGTTGCTCCCGAGCGGATGCGGGGGGAGCCAAGGGGTCGGGGGGAGCCAAGGGGTTGGGGGGAGCCGGAGAGCCCGGCGGGAGCCGGAGGATCCGGTCCCGTGGGGTCAGTCCAGGACGCGGGCCAGGTAGGCGTGCATCATCGCCCGGGTCTCGGCGACGATGCCGGGGTCGCCGGCCGGATCGGCCCGGAAGGCCAGCTGGACCAGCGCGTCGGTGGCCTCGACGGCCACCAGGACCGCCCGGGACAGTCCGGGGTCCGGGGTGAGCCCGAGGTGGGTGCACAGCAGCCCGGTCAGGCGGGCGGCGACCAGGTGGTTGGGGTCGGAGGCGGGCCCTTCGGAGGGCGGGGCGGGCACCCCGAAGTCCACGAGGGCGAAGCCGGGGACGCTGCGCTTCATGGCCAGGTACTCGTCCAGCACGGCGTCCACTACGGGCCGCCAGTGCGTGGCCGGCAGCAGGGCGAGCCGCCGCTCGATGCCCTCGGCGTACTGCTCCAGGTTGCGCTGGGCCAGGGCGACGGCCATGGCCCGCTTGTTCCCGAAGAAGCGGTAGACCGAGCCGATGGGCACGCCGGCCCGAAGGGCGACGGCCCGGGTGCTGAGGTTCTCGTAACCGGTCTCGTCGAGGAGTTCGGCGCAGGCGTCGAGGATCCGGGCGAGGCGGTCGGCGCTGCGCTGCTGGACCGGGGTCCTGCGCAGGGGGTGGGCGGGAGGCACGGGGTCCATCATGCCGCTCCTGGCTCGTGGGTCCAGTGGTGCGGGTCCCCGCTCCTCAGTTCAGGAGGAGGGTCAGCCCGCCGATCGTGTACGTGATCATCAGCGCGAGCAGCGGCAGTTGGCCCGCCACCGCCTTCGCCGGGGGGAAGAGGCGTACGGAACGGTCGTGCGCGGCGATGACGCCGAGTACGTGACCGGCCACGACGGCGACCACCTGGAGGGCGGCGAGAGCGCCCGGACCCAAGGGGGGACTGGGATCGGGGGCGTTGTCAGTGCCGAGTGCCATGATTACCGTACGTGGTCCTTCGGTGACGAGGAGGGAGAAGTAATGGGCGGTGAGATAGCCGAGGGCGATCGGCACGAGTGAGTGCGCGAAGGCGGTCAGCGGCCGGGGGTGCGGGCCGCTGACGAGGCGGGTGGCCGCCGCGCACAGGCAGTACAGGGTGGCGACGAAGGCGACGGAGGCGAGCAGTCCGAGCGTGGCCGTGGGGGTGCGGCCGAGGGGGGAGGTCTGAAGGGTGTCGATCCAGGCGGGGTTGTCGGAGTAGCCGTCGTAGGCGGTGGAGCCGAGCAGGACGCAGACGGTGGCGACGAGTCCGGGCCGCTCGGGCGTCGCGTCGAGTCCGTGGAAGGGGTTGCGCAGGACCAGGCGGCCGTCGCTGCGGCGGCCGAGGGGGGAGAGCCTGGCCAGGAGGTCGGAGTAGACCTCGAAGGCGTCGGCTTCGGCGAACCAGCCCTCGCCGAAGCGGGCGGCGAGCAGCAGGTGGGCGGCGGTGTAGGCGGTGAGGGCGCACAGGAGGGTGGTGGTCGATGCGGGATCGGGAGCGACGAGTTCGAGCCAGGTGAAGCCGAACAGTCCGGCGGCGGCGGGCCATTGGCCGGTCCGGGGCGGCAGGGGGCGGCCGGCCCCGGGCGGGCGGCGGCGGACCCGGGCGAGGAGGCGGTGCAGGGTGCGCAGCGGGTTGAGGAGGCGCCAGACGGGGCCGAGGAGGAGGGAGGCGGGCACGATCCCGACCCACAGCAGGACGTAGACGGCGCCGGGAGCGGGGTTGCGGGCGGGGTCGTCGGGACCGAGGAGGAGGTGGAGGAGCACGGCGAGGGCTGCGGCGAGGCCCAGTCCGCGCAGGGCGGTGCGGGTGGCCGGCGCGTCGGCCGCCCGCTGGAGCCCGGCGGGCAGGGCGAGGCCGGAGCGGTCGCCGCGGAAGCGGGAGGCGGACCAGAGGAGGCCGAGTGCGAGGAAGGAGACGAACAGGGCCGTGAAGGCGCCGGCGAAGGCGTAGAAGGGGGAGATCGGCAGGTCGTGCTGGGAGCCGATGCCGTGCGCGAGCAGGGCCGACGGGCCGGGCGGGGGAAGGACCACGGGTGCCGCCGGGCTCATCGGACGAGGAGCTGGGTCAGGACGAGCCGGGACTCGTGGGTCTCGACCTCGAACAGGCCCGTGCGGTCGGCCGTCAGGACCAGGGTGGCCTCCTGGCCGGCGGGCAGGGCGAGTTCCTTGTCGTAGCCGTGGACGTGCAGGGTGTCGGCGCGGTCGCTGGTGACGCGCAGGGCCAGGCGTTCGCCGCGCTTCAGCTCGGTGCGGCCGATGGCAGGCACCACCTTTCCGTCCCGGACCGCGAGGGTGACGGTCCGGTCAGTCGGCGGGGCGGGCGGGGTCGCCTGTGGTGCCGGCGTCGCCGGGGAACCGGTCGGGGCGGGTGCGGGGTGGCTGTGGGCTCCCTGGCCCGGGGGGCCCGCGGTCAGCTCGACGGCCGCCTCGACCGGCTTGCCGGCGACGGCCCAGGCCGTGTGGTCGTCGGCGTACAGGCGGACGGTCAGGGTGTGCGTGCCCTCGGGCACCTGCGTCGCGGGCAGGTGGAACCAGGGGCCGTACAGCCGGGCCAGCTTGCGGCCGTCGAGTTCCAGGTGGGCGTGGCCGGCGCCGGTCAGTGCCGCGCCGCCGACGCTGTCGGGGGTGAAGCGGAAGCCGGTCACGGCCAGTTGGAGGTTCCAGCCGTCCTCGGAGTCGGGGCGGGCGGTGAGCTTCACCTGGGGTGCCCCCCGGGCCGGGACCTCGCGCAGGCGGTGGCCGCCGGCGTCCTGGGTGTCCAGCAGGGTGCCGGCGCCGCCGGTGGCCTGTTCGTGGGTGGTGCCGGGTTTGTGGTGGGTGGTGGCCCGGCCGCCGCAGCCCGTCGCCGCGCCGCCCGCGAGCAGCAGGAGCAGGGCCACCAGCGCCGCCGTGCGGGCGGGGCGGCGGCGGGTCCGGGGGGCGGGGGTCCGGCACACGTCGCACCGGATGCGGGTCTCTGCGGGCACGTTCACTGCGGGCCTCCGGGGGTGGGACGGGGCGGGCGGGGGCGGGGCGGGCCCCGGGCCGGATGACGGCCGGGCGGGGCCGCGACCCCCGGGCCGGCGGCGGGGCGAGGGCCGCGGGCGTTCTGGCCGGGAGCGGGCCGGGGGGCCGCCGGCCCCTCCCCGGGCAGGATGGCGAGCCCCGGGCGGGGCCTGCGGCCCCCCGGGCCGGCCGGCGGGGCGGGTCAGGCGGGGCTGCCGTGGGTGTCGGCGGTGGTGGTCAGGCCGGGGGCCGGGCCGGCCGGGACGGGGGTGCGGTCGCCGGACGGGTCGTCGCCCGGGCCGGCGGGCCGGGCGGGGGCGGCCGGGCCCGGGCGGGCCGACGCGACGACCGCCCACAGCACCCACACCACCGCGACCAGGACCCGTACCCAGGCGGGGCTGAGCGGGATCCACGGGATCATCAGGACCGCCTTGTCGAAGGCGTCCAGCAGGGTCAGGGCGCCCAGGAGCAGGGTGAGGCGCGCCAGCCAGGGGCGTTGGGGGCGCAGTGCCAGGCCGGCGCCGGTCCACCACAGGCCGAGCAGGAGCAGGGCCAGTGCCGGGACGGGGGTGTCGGTCAGGGGCGTCGTGGAGCCGGCCACGTCCAGGGCCAGCCCGGCCAGGCCTGACAGCGAGGCAGCCGTGCCCAGCCGGGAGCCGCGCAGGCGCCGCCACCACAGGGTGCCGCCGACGAGCAGCAGCACCGCCGCCACCGCCACCGCGATCTGCGTCTCGACCCGCTCCAGGCCCCGGGCGCCGTACCAGTCGCAGCCCGCCGGGAGCTTGCGGGCCTGGACGTTGTAGTCGGCGCAGACCATCAGCTGGGTCAGCTTCACCGGTTCGCCCACCAGGCGGGCCGCGGAGCCGCTGACCTGGCCGCGTTCCTTCCCGCACTGAGGAAGCGTGCCCGGGGTGGAGCCGTCGGGGCCGTCCTGCCAGCAGTTCCCGCGGCCCTGGCCGTCCCACCACACGTCGGTGCCGTTGGGCCGGGAGGCCCCGGACCTGTCCTTGCCGAGCACGTTGCCCGCGTACCGGTTGTGGTGGGAGGTGTCGGTCTGCTTGGACCACTTCTCCTCGCCCCGGATGAAGGCGGGGACGGCGCTGAGGAAGAAGCCCGCGCGCCGGTGGCCGTACACCCAGTTGCCCTCGTAGAGGTTCCAGTTGCCTCCGGCGGTGATGATGCCGGTGCCGGGCGGCATGGAGATCTGCGGGCAGACCACCCCCTGCTCGTAGCCGCGTTCGGCGGGCGGTTTGGCGCAGGTGCCGTCGGCGACGTAGTGGTAGTAGTCGGCGTTGTTGTCGTGGATGAGGTTGCGTTCGAAGCGGGCGTGGTTCTGCGGGAGTCCGGGGTGTCCGGGGAAGGCGCTGTCCATCGAGGCGCCGCCCATGTTCTGGTCGAACTCGTTGTCGTGGACCCACACCGAGTCCCCGGCGGTGCCGGAGTAGCCGACCATGTTGTGGTGGCTGCGGCAGCCGGTGATCTCGATGGAGTAGCGGGGCACGTCGTAGCCGCGGCCGTCGTTGATGTTCGAGGCGCTGCCGGGGTAGATGCCGGAGTCGCCGTTGCCGTAGGACTCGCAGTTCTTGTAGAGGCCGTGGTCGCTGGCGAAGGTCAGGAAGCCGTACTCGTCGTTCCAGCGGGTCAGGACGTCGTCGATGACGAAGCCGTCGCCGGCGAGCACGTACAGCGAGTTGAAGGTGGTGCGCTGCGCGGTGAAGTTCCGGAAGTAGATGCCGTTGGACCGGTCGGCGCGGATGGCGTTCAGCTTCTGGTACCCGGCGTCGACGACGACGTCCGTGCGGGCGGCTCCGGTGCCCTCGATCTGCAGGTTCGTCTTGCCGAGGATGGCCACGAGGTTCTGGTTGTGGCGGCACTTCTCCTGCTGCTCGTAGGACAGGATCTGGTAGCCCAGTGAGGAGTCGGGGGCCTTGAGGTTCGCGCACTCCCCCGCGGGTGCGGGCAGGGAGGGCTCCTCCTCGTAGAGGCCGGGCAGGATCGCGATGTTCATCCCCGGCCGGTCGACGGCGTCCACGGCCTGCTGGAGGTGGCGGTAGCCGCTCTTCTCGCAGCGCTCGTAGAGGTCGAGGTTGCGCTGCCGGAGCTGCGGCGGGAAGCCGGCCACGCGGCGTTCGAAGGCGGGCCGGTCGGTCTTGCAGACCAGCAGGTCGGGCTCGGCCGCCGTCCGGTAGGCGGGGACGGATCCGGTGCCGTCGGGGAGGGTGACGGGGCGCTCCTCGTGCGCGCGGGCGGCGGGCGCGGCGGCGAGGAGGGACAGGAAGGCGAGGAGGGCGGCGAGGAGCGCCGCCGGCACGGCAGGGAACCTGCGGGTCCACGACATGCGCGAGAGAGTAGAGCAATGTTCATCTTTTGGGATCCCCCCGTGCGGGGTCCCTCCGGGCGGTGACCGGATCGTTGCGCGAATGCCTGCGGCGCGGGCCGGGGGGGCGACGGGCGGGGCGGCCGGGGGCCGGGGGCCGGGGCGGCAGCCGGGCGGGGACGGCGGGCGAGCGGCAGCGAGCGGGCGGGCGGCTTGGGGTGGCGGCCGGGCAGAGGCGGAGGCCGGGCGGGGATGGCGGGCGGGCGGGGACGGCGGGCGGGCGCCAGCGAGCGGGCGGCTTGAGGTGGCGGCCGGGCGGGGGCGCCGACCGGCGGGCGGCCCGGCGGGCCGGTGGAGCCCCTCCGGCCCGCCCCGGCCCGGCGGAGGTTTCGGCCGGTGGCCGCAAGAGGGCGTTGACGGGGAGGGGCCCGGAATCCTACTGTCGACCATAGGATTCCTTCGAGGGAGCGGGAGCAGCCCATGAGTGAGCAGGCCAGGAAGACGGCGGAGGCGCTGGAGTACCTCACCGGCTTCGGGAACGAGCACAGCTCGGAGGCCGTGCCCGGCGCTCTCCCGCTCGGCCGCAACTCCCCCCAGCGCGCCGCCCTCGGCCTCTACGCCGAGCAGCTCAGCGGCAGCGCCTTCACCGAGCCGCGCCGCCACAACCGCCGGTCGTGGCTGTACCGGATCCGCCCCTCCGCCGCCCACCCGGCGTTCACCCGCGTGGACAACGGCGCCCTGCGCACCGCGCCCTTCACCGAGGCCGTCCCGGACCCCAACCGGCTGCGCTGGAACCCGCTGCCCGACCCGGCCCCCGGCACCGACTTCCTTTCCGGCCTGTGGACCCTCGGCGGCAACGGCGACGCCACCCAGCGCACCGGCATGGCCGTCCACCTCTACTCCGCCAACGCCGACATGACCGACCGGGTCTTCAGCGACTCCGACGGCGAGCTGCTGATCGTCCCCGAGCGCGGCGGCCTGCTGCTGCGCACCGAGCTCGGCCTGCTGAGCGCCCGCCCGGGCGAGGTGGCGCTGATCCCGCGCGGCGTCCGCTTCCGCGTCGAGCTGCTGGACGGCGACGCCCGCGGCTACGTCTGCGAGAACTACGGGCAGCCGTTCGAGCTGCCGGACCTCGGCCCGATCGGCGCCAACGGCCTGGCCGCGGCGCGGGACTTCCGGGCTCCGGTGGCCGCGTACGAGGACGTGGAGCGTCCGACCGAGGTGGTCAACAAGTTCTGCGGCAACCTCTGGACCGCGACCTACGGCCACTCGCCGCTCGACGTCGTCGCCTGGCACGGCACGCACGTCCCGTACGTCTACGACCTGCGCAAGTTCAACGTGATCGGGTCCATCAGCTACGACCACCCCGACCCGTCGATCTTCACCGTGCTGACCTCGCCCTCCGACACCGCGGGGCTGGCGGGCGTGGACTTCGTGGTGTTCGCCCCGCGCTGGCTGGTCGGCGAGGACACCTTCCGCCCGCCGTACTTCCACCGCAACGTGATGAGCGAGTACATGGGCCTGATCGAGGGCGCCTACGACGCCAAGGCGGAGGGGTTCGTGCCGGGCGGCGGCTCGCTGCACAACATGATGTCCGCGCACGGTCCGGACCGGGAGACCTTCGACAAGGCCAGCGCCGCCGAGCTGAAGCCGCAGAAGATCGACGACGGCCTGGCCTTCATGTTCGAGACCCGCTGGCCGATCACCGCCACCCCCCAGGCGGCGGGGGCGGAGCACCTCCAGCGCGGTTACGACGACGTATGGGAGGGTCTCCAGCGGCACTTCCGCGCCTAACATGCCGGTGTCCCCCTGCGCACCGCCCCGCCCCGTCGTCCGATGACGGCCGGCCCGTACGGAGAACGACCCGTGACCGCCTTCGCCCCCGACTCCCTGGTACTCAACCGGAAGCTGCCGCTCTGGTACCAGGTGTCCCAGTCCCTGCGCGCCTCGATACTGGGGCGCACTCCGGACGCCTCGCTGCGGCTGCCGACCGAGGAGCAGCTCGCCGAGCACTACGGGGTGAGCGTCCTGACCATGCGCCAGGCGCTCAAGGAGCTGGAGGGCGAGGGCCTGATCAGCCGGCACCGGCGGCGCGGGACCTTCATCGAGCCGGGCGCGATGCGCAGCGCCCCGGTGCGGCTGCTCGGCTCGGTGGACGCGATCGTGGCCCAGCAGTCGGGTGACCTGACGACGGTGCTGGGCCGTGAGCGCACGCCCGTGGCCGGGGAGTTGCTGGAGCACTTCCCGGACACGGCGGAGGTGGTCACGTACCGCAGGCTCCGGCGCGACGGGGAGAGCGGGGAGCCCACCAACTGGGCGGAGAACGCGGTCCGTCCGGAGCTCGCCGACGCCGTGGACCTGGCCGACCTGGAGCGCTGGCCGATGACCAAGGTGCTGCGCGACGTGGTCGGCGTGCGGATCAGCCGGATCACGGACACCGTGGAGGCGCGGCTCGCCGACCCGGTCACGGCCGAGCTGCTGGAGGTCCCGCTGCTGAGCCCGATCCTGCACTACACCGGCGTGACCTACGACGAGGACGGGCGGGTCGTGGACGTGGCCCGGATCCGGTACCGGGGCGACCGGTTCTCCTTCACGGTGACCGTCGAAGCACCCTGAGCCGGTTCCGGGCTCCGGGCTCCGGGCTCCGGGCTCCGGGCTCCGGGCTCCGGGCTCCGGGCTCCGGGCTCCGGGAACCTCCTACTTCTGCTGCTCGTTCTCCTCTGTGACACGTTCGCCCTCGGCCTGGGAGGGCGTGGTGCGCATGGTCTGCGGGTGCCGCTGCATCTTCTCCCGCTCGTCCATGTCCTCGTCGAGCCGCTCGCCCTCGGCCTGCGACGGGGTCGAATACTCGTCGTACATGCTCATGACCGGCTCCTCGGTCGGAACGGGTGCGTACGTACGGGACGTATACGCATATAAGGAGCGTAACGCTTCGGCCGGGACACGGCCCCGCCCCGCCGGGCCGTCGCTACCATCTGCCGGGTGAGCGCTGACGTACCGCTGCTGGACGATCTGATGCCCTGGGCCGTGGGCGGCCTGCGCCTGGGCCGGGACTGGGTGGCGGCGCCCGATCCCGCCACCCTGCGCGCCCGGTGGACGGCCCTGACCGGCGCCGAAGGGGCGGAGCGGGAGCGGCTGTTCCGCCCGAGCCGGACCCGTACGCCCTCCGCCGGGGCGGCCGCGCTGCCCGGCCAGCGCTCGGCCACCGCCCGTTTCGCCGACGCGCCCGGCGCGTTCCCGGACCCCGTACGGGTGCTCCGTGCGCCCTTCGACGAGCAGTGGCTGCTGCCCGACCAGCGGCTCATCGACTCCGCCCGCCCCGAGCTGTGGCGGGTGCGCGACGCTCAGCAGGTGTTCCTGCTGGAGGCGCCCGGCCTGCTGGCCACCGCCCACCTCCCGGCGGGCCGGCTCGGCCGGATCCGCCCGCTGCACCGGCGCCCCGGCGGGGCCGAGCCGAACCTGGCGCCGGGCCTGCTGCCCCTGCTCGGCGGGCGCCACGGCGGCTGGGTCACCCCGGAGGACGTGCTGTGCTGGGTCCTCGCCGCCGGGCGGCCGGGGCCCCGGGGGTACGAGGTCCCGCTGGCGGCCGACCCGGAGCGCTGGCGGGCCGGCCTGGAGCTGGGCCACCGGCTGCTGACGGTCCAGCTGCGCGGGGCGCGCGGCGGGGAGCCGCCCCGGCTGCCGGGCGGGCGGCGGCCGTACGTCCGGGCGGCGGTGACGGCCTGGCCCGCGGGGCTCGGCTACGAGCCGGAGTCCGAGACGCTGACCCTCGGGGACGGGGCCGTCTCCCCCGTCCCGGTGGAGGCCTGGGAGTACGAGGTGCAGGGGGTCCGGGTGCTGGAGGCGTGGTTCGGCGCCCGCTGCGCGCACCGGGATCCGGGGGCCGGCGGCCTGGAGGGGCTGGGGCCGGCCGAGTGGCCGCAGTCCTGGACCTCGGAGCTGCTGGCCCTGGTGACGACGCTGGCGCTGCTGGCCGCCCTGGCGCCGGAGCGGGCGGCGTTCGTTCCCGGGCCGCTGCTGCCGGCCGCGGAGCTGGAGGCCGCCGGGGTGCTGCCGCCGCCTCGCTGGGCCCGGCGTCCGGCCTCGGTGCTGGACCACCAGGAGGAGGGGCCGGGCGGGCAGTTCGCGCTGCTCTGACCCCTCTCCGGGGCCCTCTCAGGACCACCCCGCCAGCAGCCGGGACACCGCGCGGTCGAAGACGTCCGTCATGTCCGTCCCGGCGGCGGTCACCGGTGTGCCCTCGGTGAGGGCCGCCGTGAGCCTCGGGTACTCCCCCGTCGCCAGCCGCGAGCCGAGCCAGGCCGTCCGTACGCCTTCCTCGGCGGCCTCGCTCCAGGGCAGCGAGCGGGCCCGTTCGGCCAGGGCCAGTTCCCCCGCCACGAAGGTGGCCACCGTGCCGTTGACGGCGGCGATGAGCTCCAGCTTCTCGGCCCCCGACGCCTCCAGCGGCTCCAGGCAGGCCAGGCTGTGCTCCAGGTACCGCAGGGCGTTGGGGCTGAAGCCGTGGACCGGGCTCAGCAGCCGGGGCAGCCAGGGGTGGCGGTGCATCACGTCCCGGGTCTGCCGGGCCAGGGCGAGCAGGTCCTCGCGCCAGCGGCCGGTCGGCGGGGCGAGGTCGTACTCCGCGCTGACCGCGTCCACCATCAGCTCGTACAGGTCCTCCTTGCGGGGGACGTAGTTGTACAGGGACATCGTCCCGGCGCCGATCCCGGCCGCCACCCGCCGCATGGAAACGGCCTCGATCCCCTCCGCGTCGGCGATCCGTACGGCCTCGGCCGCGATCGAGTCGCGGCTGTGCGCGGGCCGGGGCCCGCGGCCGGCCCGCTGCGGGCGGGCCCAGATCACTTCGGGTTCAGCGGGGCGCCCGCCGGCTGTCATCGGTCACATCACCTCGTCGTTCGTCTCCGCCCCATCTTAGTTACGTACACCGTACGTAGTGCGATAGGGTGCGACGCATGACAACTACGTACGCTGTACTTAGTGAAGGTCTGGAGAAGCACTACGGCGAGGTGCACGCCCTGCGCGGGCTCGACCTGGCCGTGCCGGAGGGCACCGTCTGCGGACTGCTGGGCCCCAACGGCGCGGGCAAGACCACCGCCGTGCGGATCCTCACCACGCTCACCGCACCCACCGCCGGACGCGCCCTGGTCGCCGGCCACGAGGTCACCGCCGACCCGGCCGCCGTACGCCGCGCCATAGGCGCCACCGGCCAGTACGCCTCCGTCGACGGGGACCTGACGGGCCGGGAGAACCTCCGGCTGTTCGCCCGCCTCGCCGGTCTGCGGGGACGGGCCGGGCGCGAGCGCGCGGACGCGCTGCTGGAGCGGTTCGGCCTCGGCGAGGCCGCCGACCGGGTGGCCGCCACCTGGTCGGGCGGCATGAGGCGGCGCCTGGACCTGGCCGCCGGGCTGGTCACCCGCCCCCGGGTGCTCTTCCTCGACGAACCCACCACCGGGCTGGACCCGGCGGCCCGCGAACAGATCTGGACGGCGGTGCGCGACCTCGCCGACGAGGGCACCACCGTGCTGCTGACCACCCAGTACCTGGAGGAGGCCGACCGGCTCGCCGACGACATCGTCGTCGTGGCCCGGGGCCGGGCCGTCGCCACCGGCACCCCGGCCGGCCTCAAGGCCCGGATCGGCGCCCGCGCCGAGGTCACCGTCACCGAGCCGGCCGCCCTCGCGGGCGCGGCAGTGGTCCTGGACCGGCTCACGGGCGGGCGGCCCGCCCTGGACGAGGAGCGGCTCACCGTCGGCGTGACCGTCCTGGACGGCGGGCTCACCCTGCCCCGGATCATCCGCGAACTCGACGCAGCCGGGATCCCGGTGACCGACGCGAGCCTGCGCCCGCCCACCCTCGACGAGGTCTTCCTGCGCCTCACCCGGATCCCCTCCGCCACCCCGGACGAGAAGGAGCACGCGGCATGACCACCCTGCTGTCGGACGGCGGCGCCGTCCTCACCCGCCAGCTCCAGAAGGCCCGGCACGCCCCGGCCCTGCTGGTGCTGACCCAGACCATGCCGATCATGATGCTGCTCTTCTTCGGCTACGTGTTCGGCAGCGCGCTCGCGATGCCGGGGTCCGAGTACCGCGAGTTCCTGGTGCCCGGGCTGCTCGCCGCGACCGCCGCGAACGGCCTGATGACCGGCATGTTCACGGCCGCGCAGGATGTCCACCGGGGCGTCATGGACCGCTTCCGGACGCTGCCGATGAGCCGGGCCGCGGTCCCGCTGGGGCAGACCACCGCCGACCTGCTGACCACGGCGGTGTCGATGGTGCCGCTGATGCTGGTGGGGCTGGCGATGGGCTGGCGGGTGGAGAACGGGCTGCCCGGAGCCCTGGGGGCGCTCGGCGTGCTGCTGCTGTTCCGCTTCGCCACCGCCTGGGTCGGCACCTACCTCGGGCTGCTGAGCCGCAGCGAGGAGGCCGCGGGCCAGCTCGGCAGCGCCACCTTCATCCTGCCGATGCTGTCCAGCGCGTACCTGCCGACGGCCGGACTGCCCGGCTGGCTGCGGACGGTCGCGGAGTGGAACCCGATCAGCGCCGTCGCCACCGCCGTCCGGGAACTGTGCGGCAACGCGGGCGGGGCGGCCACGGCACCGGGCGCGGCCTGGCCCGCGTCGCATCCGGTGGCGGGCGCGGTGCTGTGGTCGCTGCTGCTCCTGCTCCTGGCCGTGCCGCCGGCCACGCGCCGGTTCGCGCGCGGCCGGGGCTGAGGACCGGTCAGGGACCGCTCCCTCCGGGGGTGTTACGGGACCGGCGCGATCGGCACCTGCACCGCCACCGGGACGGCCGCCGTCTGCGGGTTGCCGTCGAGCGCGTCCGTCAGGGACGTCTGGGTGCCCGCGGTGAAGCGGCAGCCGACGACGGCGATCCCGCACACCCGGTAGCGGACGACCACGGAGGCGGTGGCCCCGGACCGGATCGAGCCCACCGTCTGCGGTACCGGGCCGAGCCGGGTGATCCCGGACCCCGTGGGCAGGGCGTCGAGGAGCTTGACGTTGAAGGCGTCGCCGGAGCCCGTGTTCCGGATCCGGTACTCGACGCTCAGCGTGCGGGAGAGGTAGTTGCCGAGGCCGCCCCAGTAGGCGCGGTGGGTGACGGCGATCTGCGGCTGGAGGAGGCTGATGTTCCCCAGGAGGTCCAGGCCCCAAGGCTTGCCGCCACCCAGAGTGACGTCGGCGTTGACCGAGAAGAACCCGCTGCCCGACGCGTTTCGGTAGGCGTTCGTCGAGGTGGAGTCCGGTACGACCTGCCAGGTTGCGGCCCCCGACGCCACGGTCCCGTTGTACAGGAGCTCGGGCGCGTCACAGGTACCGCCGTCCAGCCGCACGGTCATGGACCCCCGCGCGTTGGTGAGGGTGACATGGATGCCCTCCGGAGGGAGCGCGGACTGCGCGCCGCCGACGCGGAAGGGCAGATTGACGGCCATTTGGGTGGGCAGCGAGGAGAAGACGCCGGCATCCAGCGTGTCACTGCCGCTGAGCGTCCGGCCGCCGGTGAGCGGTCCGGCGGGACAGCCCGCCGAGCTCGTCACGACGCCGTCGGCACCGGACGCGTTCACGGTCACCGGGTCCGGTACGCGCCCCGCCGCCCCCGCCGGAGCCGTCGCCACCGCCACGCCCGCCAGCAGCGCTATCGCGACGGCCGCCACCCGCCGGGCTGCGGAGCGGGCGGGGGATGCGGCGGCGGTCGGGGCTCTCATGGGCGACCCTTCGGTACGGCGCGACGGCGGACGCCCGCACCTTACGCATACAATCCGGACATTCCATCAGACTTGGGCTCCGGACACGGGTGACAGACCCGGCTTCCACCCGGTAGGCAGACCCCATGGCTACCGAACCCCTCCCCCTCGCCGGGCTCACCGTCGTCGCCGTCGAACAGGCCGTCTCGGCCCCCTTCGCCACCCGCCAGCTCGCCGACCTCGGCGCCAGGGTGATCAAGGTCGAGCGGCCCGACGGCGGCGATTTCGCGCGCGCCTACGACACCGCCGCCCAGGGCCTGGCCTCGCACTTCGTGTGGGCCAACCGCGGCAAGGAGTCCCTCGCCCTCGACCTGAAGGACCCCCGCGGGCTGGAGGTGCTCCACGGCCTGCTCGACGGTGCCGACGTCTTCGTGCAGAACCTCGCGCACGGGGCCGCCGCCCGGCTCGGGATCGACGCGGCCGCGCTGTGCGCCCGTTACCCGCGCCTGGTCGCCGTCAACGTCTCCGGCTACGGCCCGGAGGGCCCGTACGCCCACAAGCGCGCCTACGACATGCTCGTGCAGTGCGAGGCGGGGCTGGTCTCGGTGACCGGCACACCCGAGCGGCCGGTGAAGGCGGGCATCCCGGCGGCGGACATCGCGGCCGCCATGTACGCCTTCTCCGGGGTGCTGGCCGCCCTGCTGCGCCGCGGCGTCACCGGGCGCGGCGGGCCGGTGGAGGTGTCGATGCTGGACGCGCTCGCGGAGTGGATGGGGCATCCGCTGCACCATACGATGCACGGCGGCGAGCAGCCCGTACGGACCGGCCTCGCGCACGCGGTGATCGCGCCGTACGACGCCTACGCGACGGCCGACGGGGACCGGGTGCTGCTGTCGGTGCAGAACGACCGGGAGTGGCGGCGCCTCGCGGTCCAGGTCCTGGACCGGCCGGACCTGGCGGAGGATCCGGCGTACGCGACGAACGCGGCCCGCACGCGGGGGCGGGAGAAGACGGACGCGGTGGTGGCGGAGGCCCTCGGCCGGCTCGGCGCGGACGAGGCCGTGGCGCGACTGGAGGCGGCCGGGATCGCCTGTGCGCGGCTCAACTCGGTGGCACAGCTGGCCGGGCACCCGCAGCTGGCGGCGCGGGACCGCTGGCGGGAGGTGGATACGCCGGCGGGCCCGCTGCGGGCACTGCTGCCGCCGATCGGGCTGCCGGGCGGCGCGGAACCGCGGATGGGTGCGGTACCCGCGCTCGGCGAACACACCGACGCCCTGCTGCACGCCCTGGGGATGACGGGCGCGCAGATCACGGCACTGCGCCGGGACGGTGTGGTCGCCTGAGGCCGGGGTGGCGCCGGGGATTCCCGGAAGACGCCGGACGGGGGGACGGGGCCGGGTCGCAGCCGGACGGGGGACCGGCTGCGCGGACGGTCAGGTGCGGCGGCTGCCGAAGAGCGTGCGCCGCAGCCTGCGCAGCGGCGCGAACAGCGCGACGCGCGCGCTCCGGCTCCGCTGGACGTGGGTGTGGTCGCGCGAGGTGAGCTCGCGCATCAGCAGCGTCGCCTCGGCGACCTCGTGGCGCGGGACGGCGGGACCGCCCAGCACGGCGAGGTGGCGGTCGAGGCGTGAGCTGACCGCGCTGCTGCCGCAGGTGATGGCAGGCACGCGGGGCGGCCTGCTGCGCATCGTTATCTGTTCCATGATCTCTCCCCACCCGTACGAGGGCACCCGGCCCGGGCAGGGTAACCCTATCGCCCCCGCAACGTCCGCGGGTATCCCGGTGGTGTGAATTACCCCTGTAATTACGGGTAGTTGACGATTACTCAGCGGAGTCGACCGTCACTCTCCGTACCATCGGGCCGACTTCGGGGGTCTCGCGCAGCGGTCGGTGACAGTGTCGTCACGACGGGGGCCTCCCGGCGGGTACTGCGCTAACTTGGAGTGATCACCCGGTGACGCAGGGGGGTTCGCGTGAACGGTAGCGAAAGCGGGGACGCCGGGCGTGTCATCGCCGGCCGGTACCGGCTGCTCGGCCAGTTGGGGCGCGGCGGCATGGGCGTGGTCTGGCGGGCCCGTGACGAGGTGCTGGGCCGCGAGGTCGCCGTCAAGGAGGTGCGCGCGCCCGCCGGGCTGGACGCGGCCGAGGTCGAGCGGATGTACCGGCGGCTGGAGCGGGAGGCGTGGGCGGCCGCCCGCGTCTCGCACCGCGGGGTGGTCACGGTCTACGACGTCGCGAGCGAGGAGGGCCGCCCGTGGATCGTGATGGAGCTGGTGCGGGGCCTCTCCCTGGCGGAGGTGCTGGAGGGCGAGGGCCCGATGACCCCGCAGCGGGCCGCGCACATCGGCGAACAGGTCCTGGCCGCGCTGCGCTCCGCGCACGGCGCCGGGGTGCTGCACCGGGACGTGAAGCCGGCCAACGTGCTGGTCGCCAATGACGGCCGGGTGGTGCTGAGCGACTTCGGGATCGCCCGGCTGGAGGGCTCCGCCGCGCTCACCATGACCGGCGAGGTGGTCGGATCCCCCGAGTTCCTGGCCCCGGAACGGGCGTTGGGCAACGAGCCCGGCCCCGAGTCGGACCTGTGGTCGCTCGGGGTGATGCTCTACGCGGCCGTGGAGGGGGTCTCGCCCTTCCGCAAGGACACCCCGCTGTCCACCCTGCAGGCGGTCGTGGACTCGGAGTTGCCCCCGCCGCGCCGGGCCGGGCCGCTGGAGCCGGTGCTGGAGGGGCTGCTGCGCAAGGATCCGGCCGAGCGGCTGTCCGCCGCCGAGGCCGCCCGGATGCTGCGGATCGTCGGCGCGGGCGGGGCGGTACGGGACCCCGGCGGGCCGGTGTCGCCGGCGTCGGGGCCGACCGCGCCGACGGTCGCCGCGCGGGCGGGAGCCGGGGCGGGGCCGGGGCCGGGTTACGGGCCCGGGTACGGGCAGACCCCGCCGGTGCCGGTGCCGGTGCCGTCGCCCGCGCCGGAGCCCGGGGGCGGCTCCCGCGGGCCGGCGGGTGCGGTGCTGACCCTGGGGATCGTGGTGCTGCTGCTGGGGCTGGTCCTGCTGGGGTGGCTGCTGCTGCGGGACACCTGGGGCGGGGAGGGGCCGGGTGGCACCCCCTCGCCCTCGGCGTCACCCTCGGCGTCCCCGTCCGCCTCCCCGTCGGCTTCCGCCTCGGCCTCGGCCTCGGCGTCCGCCGGTGCCACCGCCGCGCAGGGCGTCACCCTGTACGCCCACGCCACGCGCCCCGAGTACCGCGGGAGCTGCCCGCCCGCCGAGGCGGCCGCGCCCGCCTTCACCGGGACCGTCGAGGTGGCCCGGACCCCGGCGGTGGTGGAGTACCGCTGGGTCCGGCGCGGTGCGGGCGGGGGGCCGGCCTCCGACTGGCAGAGCATCGTGTACGAGGAGGGCGGGGCGCGCACCCGCCAGCTGAACCACACCGAGCCCGGCGATCCGGCGGGCGCGAGCTTCCGCGACGCGGTACGGCTGGAGGTCCGGGCGCCGGCGCAGACGGCTTCGGCGTGGCTGGAGTACTCCCTGACGTGCGTGGAGGAGACCCCGACGGGCGGGACCTCCTCCCCCGGTTCACCCGGGCCCTCCGGTTCCCCGGCCGGGACGCCGACACCGACGCCCGCGCCCACGCCGAGCGCGGGCGTCAGCCCTCGGTGACGTGCCCCGCGGATCAGACCTTGCCGGAGAAGACGGGCAGGTAGCCGCCGGACTGCCCGGCGGCCGTGGGGTGGTACGACTCGCCGATGTTGGTCCAGTTGACGCTGTGCAGCCAGGCGCTGCCGGAGCAGATCTCGTGGCCGGTGAAGGCTCCGGCGACCGAGGCGAAGGTGTAGCCGTGGTCGGCGGCGCGCTTGGCGATGGCGGCGTTGAGGTAGTCCGCCGCGCCGTTGATGGCGGTGCGCTCGCCCTCGGTCAGGCCGGCGACGCAGGTGCCGTTCAGCTTGTAGAAGCGGGGATAGCCGAGGACGACGACCTTGGCGGAGGGGGCGCGGCCCCGGATCGCGTCGTAGACCTGGTCGAGCTGGCCGGGGAGGGTGGTGTCGACGTACCGCTTGGCCTCGTTGACCCGGTTGACGCAGGTCGATTCGGACTGCAGGACGCAGGTCGTCATCACGTCCGAGAAGCCCGCGTCGTTGCCGCCGACGGTGATGCTGACGAGGTCGGTGCCGGAGTTGAGGGGGCCGAGCTGGCCCGAGAGGACGTCACCGGTGCGGGCGCCCGAGCACGCGGTGAAGGAGAAGGTCTGCGGGGAGTGGGCGGCGGCCCACAGGGCAGGGTAGGCGCGGCTGGTGCGTTTGCAACTGCCGCTGGAGCTGTCGTAGTTGCCGGCGCCGACGCCGGAGGAGTACGAGTCGCCGAGGGCCACGTAGCCGAAGTCGGCCTGCGCGGCGGACGCCTGGCCGGCGCCGAACAGGGCGGCGCCCGCGGCGAGTAACAGGGAGGAGGTCAAGGCAGCGAAACGCGACATTCTCTTGCTCATGGGTGTGCGGCTCCTTGTGGGGGGGGTTACCACTGAGTCCGTGGTACAAGCAGCCGGGCACGGCCGGAAGTGTTCATGCCAAGAATGTTCGGGGCGGGAATCTTCACCCCGAACCGGGTTTGAAGAGGGAACCCGTCCACCCGATCCGGCGAAACACGGGTGCGTGGGGGCACTTCGTGCCGGATCATGGGCGCCATGCCAGCAGACCCGCATGACGCGCTGCCGATCCGGCTCCATGTCGACGACAGCGACTCACCGTCGGATGTCGTCGACGCGCTGTTCCTCGGCCGGTTCGCGACCGGCGAGCAGCCGTACGCGCAGAGCGTCACGATCGAGCGGGTGAAGGCGGAGGCCACCCTGCTGCCCCCGCGCGCCACCGTGCTCCGCGCGGCCCGCGACACCGACCGCAGCGCCACGCTCGCCGAGGGCGAGGGCTGGACGGTCCTGGTCTCCCGCTGGAGCCGGGGGGCGGACGTGACCGTGACGGCGGTCAGCGACGAACTCGCGGAGAAGGTGCTCGGCGAGGCCACGGAAGGGGCCCGGGACGAGCCCGAACCGCAGCCGGAGAACGTCACCATGGGCTTCTGGTACGTCTCCCCGCGCCGCGGCCCGTACCGCACGACCCGGCAGATCTCCGCGGGCACGTGGGAGGACGTCCGGCCGAACTACACGGCGCCGGTGGCGCTGGCGATGGACCGGCTGATGAAGGTCACCCCGGACGACATCGCCGGCCGGCTGCTCCTGCTGCACGGGCCGCCGGGCACCGGCAAGACCTCGGCGCTGCGCACGCTGGCGCGGTCGTGGCGGGACTGGTGCCAGGTGGACTGCGTCCTGGACCCGGAGCGGCTGTTCAACGACGTGGGCTACCTGATGGACATCGCCATCGGCGAGGACGAGGGCACGGCGAAGGGCCGGTGGCGGCTGCTGCTGCTGGAGGACTGCGACGAGCTGATCCGCGGCGAGGCCCGGCACACGGCGGGTCAGGCGCTGTCCCGGCTGCTGAACCTGACGGACGGTCTGCTGGGGCAGGGCCGCAACGTCCTGGTCGGCGTCACGACGAACGAGGACCTCGAACGCCTCCACCCCGCGGTGGTCCGCCCGGGGCGGTGCCTGGCCCGCATCGAGGTCGGCCGGCTGACCCACCGGGAGGCGGTGGACTGGCTCGGCACGGACGAGGGCGTCTCCCGCGAGGGCGCCACCCTGGCCGAACTCTTCGCCCTCCGGCGCGGGACGGGGCCGGCGGCGGTGCTCCCCGCACAGCCGTCCTCGGAGGCGGGCCTCTACCTCTGACCCCTCCTTGACGCGCCGCTCGCGCGGCTCGGCCCCAGGGGGCCTCACCTGCTTCGCGCCGCGGCGCCGGACTCCGTCCGGCGGGTGGCGGGGCGGGGCCGGTTCGGGTGGCTGGTGCCGGTGGGTGCCGCTGCGCGGAGCGGAGGTCCCCTACCCGCCCTTCACCCGTTCCCCGGGCTGCGCCCGGACCCCCTCCGGGGGGGGGCGCCCCCCCCCCCCCGCCCCCCAACCCCCCGCCG